>NZ_JBJLSH010000004.1:0-139386 GCF_050871905.1 Kineococcus haloalkalitolerans | reverse complement strand
CCCCCTCGTCGGGTGGGGGGGGGGGCGGGGGGGGCGGGCCGCCCACCGGGGGGGGGGGCGGGCCCCGCCCCGGGGGGGGCCGCCCCCGGCCCCGTCCGGTCAGCGCCCGCTCAGCGCAGGGCCGCCGCCACGACGGCGTCCAGGCCCGAGCGCTGGTCCGCCGCGCCGTCCAGCCCGGCCGCCTCCTGCGCGCCGGTGTCCCCGGCGTCCTCCACGTCCAGGTGGATGACGCCGTAGTCCCACCCGCGACGCCGGTACACCACGCTCGGGGTGCCCGTGGCGGCGTCGACGAACAGGTAGAAGTCGTGGCCCACGAGCTCCATCTCGTACAGGGCCTGGTCCAGGGTCATCGGCGTGGCGCGGTGCCGCTTCTCGCGGATCACGACGGGCGAGCCGCCCTCGGCGTCCAGCGCGGCGCCGTCGTCACCGGCGGCGACGACGTCCCCGCCCGCGGCGGGGGACGCCGCGACCTCGTCGTCGTCCGCGCGGACCTGCTCGGCCAGCGGGCGGGAGGGGTCCAGGGCGGGGGCCAGGGCCTCGTCGGTGAGCCCGGCGGGGGCGGCGGTGCGCACGGAGGTCATGCCCCGGCGGCCGTGGTGGACCTTGCGCCGGTCCCGCGACCGGCGCAGGCGCTCCAGCAGCTTCGTGGTCGCGAGGTCGAGGGCGGCGTACGGGTCGTCCGCGCACGCCTCGGCGCGCACCACGGGACCCTTGTCGCGCACGGTGATCTCCACGCGCTCGCAGCTGCTCGCCTGCCGGCGGTTCTTCTCGTGCGACACCTCCACGTCGACCCGCTGCGCGCGCGGGGCGAACTGGCTGACCTTCTCCAGCTTGTCCTCGACGTGGCGGCGGAACCGCTCCTTGACGTCGGTGTGCCGACCGGTGACCACAACTTCCACGGGATGCCTCCCTCTTGCGGGTTTCCAGCGGGCGCGGCTCGGGTGCCGGCCCGCCTCGGACCGTCACCTCGCGCCGCGCACCACCCCCGGACGGGGAGCGCGCGCGACAGGCGGCCTGGAGCGCCCGGACGGCGTCCCGCGGGCCGTCCCGACACCGGGACCCCCGCTGCGCCCGCCGAACTCGGCTGCCATGCACCAACGCTAGACCAGGTGGCCCCCGGCTGCGACGAGGCGGCGCGTCGCCGACCCGCCCGGAGCAGGACCCGGGCGCCCGGGCGGGCGCTGGGACGGGCGCTCGGACGGGTGGGTGGCGGTGGTCAGGCACACCACGGCCCGCACGTCGGCGCCGCCGCGGCGCAGCGCCCGCACCGCCTCACCGGCCGTGGCGCCCGTGGTCACGACGTCGTCGACCACGACGCAGGCGCCGGCCGGGGCCGCGCCCACGAGCCGGAAGGCCCCCTCGACGTTGCGGCGCCGGCCCGCGGCGCCCAGGTGCGTCTGGTCGGCCACGCGGCGGCGCACGACCAGCGCGCGGGCCACCGCGGCCGGGTGCCCGAGCCGGCGCCGCGAGCGCGCCGCCCGGGCCGCCAGGTCGGCGACGAGGTCGCCGCCGCGCGCGCGGCGGCTGGCCCGGCGGGCGGGCACGGGCACGAGGACCACGGGCCCATCCGCCACGGAGCCCTCCCGCACCGCGCCCTCCAGCGCGGCGGCCAGCAGGTGGCCGGCCGCGGGCCGCAGCTCGGCGCGGGCGCCCTCCTTGACCGCCAGCAGCAGGGCGCGGGCCGCGCCGGCGTGCTCGTCCGCCGCGTGCACGGGCGTGCCGTCGGGCAGCCGGGCAGCCGCACCGGCCGCCCACCGGCCCGTGGCCGCCGCGCACGACGGGCACCAGGGGGTGCCGGGACGGGCGCAGCCGGCGCAGGAGGCGGACCACACGAGGTCGACGGCGGCCGCGGCGGCGCGGCCCAGCGGCCGCAGGACGGCGAGCGGTCCCGGCGGGACGAGGGGGTGCACCCGGGCAGCGTGCCGCCGCCGGGACCGCCCCGGGCGGGCCGTCCACCGTCCGGCGCGCGCCGGGCGGCGGCGCCGCCCTGTGGACCCCCCGGCGCGGGGTTCCGCCCCGCCTCAGCCCGGGTAGGCCGGGTCCCGCCCCTGCGCGAAGACCAGCCACTCCGCCCCGCTGCGCGCCAGCAGCCGGCCGTCCGCGGTGCCCACGACGACGTCGCGCTCGCTCGTGCCGGCCGCCACGGACACCGCCCCCGGCACCGCCGGCAGCGCCTGCCAGGGACCGGAGACGCCGCTGAGCACCGGCACCGGGTCGGGCCCGTCCGCCAGCCGCACCAGGAGGACGACCTCGTCGTCCACCGGCCACGACACGTCCAGGACCTCCTCGGCCCCCGGCACCAGCGGCGCGGACCCGTCGCCCACCCGCAGCGGGCGCCCGTCGCGGTCGCGGACCAGCCCGTGCACGCGCACCCGCTGCGAGCCGTCGGGGGCGCGCACCACCACCAGCGCCCGCGCCCCGTCGCGCGAGACGCGCCAGCGCTGGACCACCCCGCCCATCCCCGCGGCCGGCAGCTGCACGCGCACCGGCGGCTCGTCGGGCGCGTCCACCGGGACCACCACCGGCTCGGCGCCCTCCTCGGCGGGCACCGTCCACACCCACCCCGAGCGGTCCACCGACGGCGGGCTCAGCGGCACCGCCGAGCGGTGCACGACGCGCAGCGGACCGCCGGAGCGCTGCACGGCCAGCTCCCGCTCGCCGTCCAGCAGCACCGCGTACGCCTCCCCGTCCAGGGACACCGCCGGGTGGGCGGCGTCCTCGGCGGCCGACAGCCCCGGCCCCGTGCCGGGCACCGCGCGCACCGACGTGCCGTCCCAGCGCGAGAGCCCGCCCGGCCCCAGGAGGACCGGGCGCGCGTCCGGCGCGCCGTCGGCGACCACCGGGCCGGTCGCGTCCCCCGGCGCGCCGCGCGAGAGCTCCGCGCCGTCCACGACCACGCGCACCCGCCCCACCGACGGCAGCCGGGTCAGGCTGGCGCGCAGCTGCGCCAGCAGCAGCGTGCGCCGCTCCGGGTCCGCCTCCAGCACCGCGCTGGTCAGCTCGACCGTCGCCGTGCCCGCCTCCACCGGCACGGTGCCCACCCGCAGCTCCGTGCCCTCCGGGGCGCCGCTGCGCACGGCGGCCGCCAGCCACGGCGACGGACCCGCCAGCAGCTCGGTGACGATCCGCGTCGGGGTCGTGGAGTCGTAGGGGAACCAGCGCACGTCCCCGACCAGCTGCTGCCCGTCGGCCGTGGCGAAGTAGACGGGGAAGGGGCGCAGCGAGCGCGAGGCGTCCACGCGGGTCAGCACCAGGCCGTCGGGCAGCTCGTCGATGCGCCACTCCCCGTCGGCCTGCACGAGCCGGAAGGCCAGCGAGGTGCGGGTGCCGCCGGGCCGCTGCTCGTAGTGGCCGGCGGCGTCCACCACCGCCAGCACCTCCCCGGTGACCGAGACCTGCGCGGCCTCCGCGGCGTCCACGGGCGCCGGCGTCACGTCCGCGGCGTCGCGCAGCAGCGTCGTCCCGGCCGCCGGGCGCCAGCGGCCCGCGGCGTCGCCGGTGAGGAAGGAGCGGGCCACCGCGAAGTCGTCGGCCGCCGCGCCGCCCGCCAGCAGGAAGCCGCGCACCACCTCCGCCGGCCCCGCGCCGACCCGCGGACCCCGGGGGATGACCTGCAGCACCCCGGCGCGCGGGTCGTCCACGACCCGCGAGCCGCTGACCACCGGCCCCGAGCGCGGCAGCCCGCCGCAGCCGCCGAGCACGAGGGCGCCGGCGAGCGCGGCGGCCACGACCGCGCCCCGCGCCCCGCGCCGCCGCGCGCGCCGGCCCGTCACGGCGTCCCGCTCCCGCCGCCCACCGCGGGCGGGACCACCGGCGCCGGCAGCGCCGCCACCGGCTCGCGCCAGCCCGCCGGCACCACCGGCAGGGGCGAGGCCCGCAGCGGCCGGCCCGCCTGGCGCGGCAGCGTCAGCACGAAGTGGCAGCCGCGGCCCGGCCGGCCCCACACCTCCAGCCACCCGCCGTGCAGCCGCGTGTCCTCCAGGGCGATCGCCAGGCCCAGCCCGCTGCCGCCGGTGGTGCGGGCGCGGGCGGGGTCGGCGCGCCAGAACCGGTCGAACACGCGCGGCAGCTGGGTCGGGTCCAGACCCACCCCGTGGTCGCGCACGCCCACCGCCACGGCGTGCTCGTCGCACACCACGGTCACCTCGATGGGCCGCGCCTCGCCGTGCTCGACGGCGTTGCCGAGCAGGTTGCGCAGCACCCGCTCGATGCGGCGCGAGTCCACCTCCGCCGTGCACGGCGAGTGCGGCTCGCTGACGCGGACCTCGCTGCCGCGCCGCTCGGCCAGCTGCGCGGTGAAGTCCACGACGCGGTGCACGATCGCCCGCACGTCCTGCGGGTCGGCCTCCAGCGCGGCCGCGCCGGCGTCGAAGCGGCTGATCTCCAGCAGGTCGCTCAGCAGCGTGTCGAAGCGCTCCAGCTGCGTCAGCAGCAGCTCCGCCGAGCGCGCCACCGCCGGGTCGAAGTCGCCGCGGGCGTCGTGCAGGACCTCCCCGGCCATCCGGATCGTCGTCAGCGGCGTGCGCAGCTCGTGGCTGACGTCGGAGACGAAGCGCCGCTGCAGCCGCGACAGCTCCTCCAGCTGCTCGATCTGCTCCTGCAGCCCGGCGGCCATCGCGTTGAACGCGCGCGCCAGCCGCGCCAGGTCGTCGCTGCCGCGCACCCGCATGCGCTCGTCCAGGTGCCCGGCGGCCAGCCGCTCGGCCGTGCCGGCGGCGTCGCGCACGGGCTGCACCACCGTGCGGGCCACCAGCCAGGCGACCGCCCCGACGAGGACCACCAGGGCCAGGCCGCCGCCGATGAACGTGGCGCGGACCAGGCCGATGGTCGCCTGCTCACTGGCCAAGGAGTAGACGAGGTACAGCTCGTACTGCCCCGCGCGCGGCAGCGTCACCGTCGAGCCGACGACCAGCGAGGGGGCGCCGCTGCCGTCGCGCAGGTCGACCAGCTGCAGCTGCTGCACGTCGCTGCCCTGCACGGCCGCGCGCAGCTCGGCCGGGACGCTGTCGGCCGACAGGCCCGGGGAGGTCACGTCGCGCACCACCGGCTGCGTCACCGGGTCCGCACCGCCCGCCGACGCGGGCGTGCGCAGCAGCAGGACGCTGCGCACCCGGTCCGGTCCCGCGCCCTCCAGGGAGGACACGACGTCGCCGGCCAGCTGCTCCAGCTCGGGCGTGGAGGTGGAGGTGGCGGCGTCGAACTGCGACTGCGCCGTCGCGGCGCTGCGCGCGGCGTCGGCGACCGCGACGCGCTGGCGGTCCTCCAGCAGCCCCTCGGCGATGCCGTCCAGCAGGAACGTGCCGACGCCGAGGACCACGACCACCCCCAGGGCGGTGGTCAGCGCCACCACGCGCGTCTGCAGCGAGGACCGCCACCGCGCGAGGGGGCGCAGCAGGACCCGGCGCACCGCTACAGGGGCCCGGCGCGGTACCCGACGCCGCGGACGGTGACGACGATCTCCGGGTGCTCGGGGTCGCGCTCGATCTTCGAGCGCAGGCGCTGGACGTGGACGTTGACCAGCCGCGTGTCCGCCGCGTGCCGGTAGCCCCACACCTGCTCCAGCAGCAGCTCGCGGGAGAACGCCTGCCAGGGCTTGCGCGCCAGCGTGACCAGCAGCTCGAACTCCAGCGGGGTCAGCGGCAGGCTGCGCCCGTCGCGGCGCACCGAGTGCCCGGCGACGTCGACGACGAGGTCGCCGATGCGCAGCGTCTCGGGGGGCCGCTCGCCCGAGGCGCGCAGCCGGGCCCGCACGCGGGCGACGAGCTCCTTGGGCTTGAACGGCTTGACGACGTAGTCGTCGGCGCCGGCCTCCAGGCCGAGCACGACGTCGACGGTGTCGCTCTTGGCGGTGAGCATGACGATCGGCACGCCGGACTCGGCGCGGATCTGCCGGCACACCTCCATGCCGTCCGTGCCCGGGAGCATGAGGTCCAGCAGCACCACGTCGGGACGCGCGGCGCGGAAGGCCGCGAGCGCCTCGTCGCCGTCGCTGCAGACGGTGGTCTCGAAGCCCTCGCCCTTGAGCACGATCTGCAGCATCTCGGCGAGCGCGGTGTCGTCGTCCACGACCAGCACACGGCCCTTCATGCCCCCAGTCTGCCCCGCGACCGCTCCGGCGCGGGGCAGCACGCGCCCACGGCCGCCGCGGGGGTGCCCTCTGGCACGATGCTGAGCACCGCGGGCCGACGTCCGCGACCGCAGCACGGGGGGACGCCGAGGATGAGCCAGGGGCAGGAGCCGGGGGTACCCGGGCCCGGTGACGGCGGCGGGTGGCACAGCCCCGCCGAGCGGGGCGCGGGCGGCTGGCACGGCCCGGCCGACCCCCCGCCGCCCGGCCCCGCGCCGGTCGCGCCCCCGGGCGCCGCGCCGGGTGCCCCCGGCGGGCAGGGCGGGCAGGGCGGGCCGGGCGGCTGGGACGGCGGCGGGTGGCAGCCGCCGCCGGCGCAACCGGCCCCACCGCGACCGGGCATCGTGCCGCTGCGGCCCCTGGGCCTGGGTGAGATCTGGGACGGGGCGTTCCGCGCCTTCCGCCTCAACCCGCGGGCCATGGTCGGCCTGTCGGCGCTGGTGGTGGGCGTCACGACGGTGGTCATCGTGCTGGCCAACGTCGTGCTGACGCGCGACGTCGTCGGGCTGGCGGCGCAGCTGGAGACGGGCGCCGCGGGGCCGGCGGAGGCGCTGGGCGCGCTGCAGCGCTCGGTGCCGCTGTTCCTGGTCTCCACGCTGCTGCAGGTGGTGGCGGTGCTGGTGCTCAACGGCATGCTCATCCTCGCCGTCAGCCGGGCCGTGCTGGGCCAGCGCACGGGGCTGGCGGAGCTGTGGCGGCTGACGCGGCCGCGGGTCCTCGCGCTGGTGGCCGTCTCGCTGCTGGTGACCGTCGCCGTGCTGGTGCTGGGCGCGCTGCTGCTGGCCCCGGGGATCGCGCTGCTGGCCACGGACACCTCCGTGGGGGCGGGCGCGCTGGCGCTGGTGGGCGGGCTGCTGGCCTGGCTGGTGCTGGGCGCCTTCGTCTACGTGCGCTGGGCGCTGGCCACCCCGGCGCTGCTGCTGGAGCGGCTGGGCGTGGGGGCCTCGCTGGGCCGCTCGTGGCGGCTGGTGCGCGGCAGCTGGTGGCGCACCTTCGGGATCCTGGCGCTGACGAGCGTCGTGGCCACCGTCGTGGTGACGGCCGTGCAGGCGCCCTTCTCCCTGCTCAGCGGGGCGGCGACGTTCCTCGGCTCGGGCGGCCAGGAGGTCCCCGGCACGACGGAGATCGTCGTGTCCCAGACCGTGACCGGGATCGGGACGCTGCTGGGCAGCGTCGTGGCCTACCCGTTCCTGGCGTCGGTGACGGCCCTGGTCTACGTCGACCTGCGGATGCGCCGCGAGGGCCTGGACGTGGAGCTGCACCGCGCGGCCGCGGCGGGGCCGGGCGGCGACGGGCGGGACCCCGCCGCGTGATCGGCGCCGTGGCCGCCGGCGTGCCCGTCGAGCCGGACCGGGCGGGCGCGCGCGAGCTGCTGGCGCGCGAGCTGGCGGGCGCGGAGTACCGCGAGGCGCGGGCGCCCTGGCTGCTGCGCGCCTGGAACTGGTTCGCCGACCGGCTCGCGCAGGTGGAGGTGCCCGGGCTGGGCACGAGCTGGACGGGGCCGCTGCTGGTCCTGGTGCTGGTGGCCGCCGTCGCGGTGGCCGTGCTGCTGGCGGCGGGGCCGGTGCGCCGGCAGGCGCGCGCCGCCCGCCCCGACGCGGTGTTCGCCGCCGGCCCGGTGCCGGCGGAGGAGCACTTCCGCGCCGCGGACGCGGCCGCGGCCGCCGGCCGCTTCGACGAGGCCGTGCAGGAGCGCTTCCGCGGGCTGGTGCGCTCCCTGGAGGAGCGCGTCCTCATCGAGCGCCGCCCGGGCCGCACGGCCCACGAGGTCGCCGACGAGGCGGCCGCGGCGCTGCCGGGGTGCGCCGGGGAGCTGCGCCGCGCGGCGCGCACGTTCGACGACGTGCGCTACGGCGGGCGGGGCGCCTCGGCGGCCGCCGACGCGGACCTGCGCGCGGTGGTCGAGCGGGTCGCCGCCGCGCGGCCCGCGGCACCCGAGCGCGCCCCGGAGCCCGGCGCGCCGGTGGCGGCGCCGTGAGCGTCTTGACCGGCCCCGAGGCCCCCGGGAGCGCCGCCGGCGCCGCGGGCCGTCCCGGCGCCGCCCCCTCCCGGTGGGAGCGCTGGCGCGGCCCGCTGCTGGTCGCCGCCGGCCTCGTCGCCCTGGCGCTGCTGCTGGCGCTGCTGGCCCCGCGCACCTCCCGCGAGCCGCTGGCGGCGGACTCGGTGGCGCCGGAGGGCTCGCGGGCGCTGGCCCGGGTGCTGCAGGAGCAGGGCGTGGACGTGCAGCCGGTGCGCCGCTTCGACGACGCGCTGGCGCGGGTGCGGGACGCGCCGGAGGGCGCCACCGTCCTCGTCACGGCACCGGAGGTGCTCGTGCCGGAGCGGCTGCGCGCGCTGGCGGACCTGGCCGCCGGCGGCACCGACCTTGTCCTCGCGGCGCCGGACGCCCCCGCGCTGGCGGAGCTGGCGCCGCAGCTGCGCCCGGCCGGGACGCGCCCGGCCGCCCCGGCGGACCCGGGGTGCGCGGCGCCCGACGCGGTGGCCGCCGGGGAGGTGCTCGCCGGCGGCACCACGTACGCCGTGGTGGAGGGCGCGGACGGCGCCGACGGCGCGGCCGTCTGCTACGGCGGCTCCTACGCGGTGGTGGGACCCGCGGGGGACGGGCCGGGGCGGGTGGTCGTCCTGGGGCAGCGGCGGGTGCTGACCAACGACGTGCTGGACGAGCGCGGCAACGCGGCGCTGGCGCTGCGCAGCCTGGGCGCGCAGCCGGTCCTCGTCTGGTACCGCCCGGACCCGCTGGACACGCCGGCCGGGGAGGCGGTGCCGCTGCGCGAGCTGGTGCCGGCGTGGGTGGTGCCGGCCGGGGTCCTGCTGCTGCTGTCGGCCGCCTCCGTGGCGCTGTGGCGCGGCCGGCGGCTGGGCCGCCTGGTGCCCGAGCCGCTGCCGGTGGTGGTGCGGGCGGTGGAGAGCGTGGAGGGCCGGGGCCGGCTGTACGCGCAGGCCGCCGCCCGCGACCGCGCCGCGGAGGCGCTGCGCGCGGCCACGGTGCGGCGGGTGCGCGCCCTGGTGCGGCTGGACCCGCAGGCGCCGGTCGTGGACGTGGCCGAGGTCGCCGCCTGGGAGTGCGGCCGCGACCCGGCCGCGGTACGGGCGCTGCTGCTGTCCGGGCCGCCGGACGACGACGCGGGGCTGGTGCGCCTGGCCGGTGAGCTGGACGCCCTGGAGCGCGACCTGCGCGGCCGCTGAGGAAGACTCCACCCGACGACACCCTTCGACACCCGTCGACCCGCCCCGGGACCGGCCCGGGGAGCCCGCCACCAGGGAGGCCGCAGCACCGTGAGCGAGACGACCCCGAGCCCCGGCGCGGCGGCCACCGGCGACGCCCCCGGCACCCGCCCCGGCGGCGACACCGTCCGCGAGGCCGGCGGCGGGACCGCCGACGAGGCCGTCGAGGAGGCCCGCCGGGCGCTGCGCTCGGTGCGCCAGGAGGTCGCCAAGGCCGTCGTGGGGCAGGACGCCGCCGTCACCGGCATCGTCATCGGCCTGCTGTGCCGCGGGCACGTGCTGCTGGAGGGCGTGCCCGGGGTGGCCAAGACGCTGCTGGTGCGCACGCTGGCCGCGGCGCTGGAGCTGGACACCAAGCGGGTGCAGTTCACCCCGGACCTCATGCCGGGCGACGTGACGGGCTCGCTGGTCTACGACGCGCAGACGGCCCGCTTCAGCTTCCGCGAGGGCCCGGTCTTCACGAACCTGCTGCTGGCCGACGAGATCAACCGCACGCCCCCCAAGACGCAGGCGTCGCTGCTGGAGGCGATGGAGGAGAAGCAGGTGTCCGTGGACGGCCGGCCGCGGCCGCTGCCGGACCCGTTCGTGGTGGCGGCCACCCAGAACCCCGTCGAGTACGAGGGCACCTACCCGCTGCCGGAGGCGCAGCTGGACCGCTTCCTGCTGAAGCTGACGCTGCCGCTGCCCCCGCGCGAGGACGAGGTGGAGGTCCTGGCCCGGCACGCGGCCGGGTTCGACCCGCGCGACCTGGGCGCGGCGGGGGTGCGCCCGGTCGCCACGCCGGAGCAGCTGCGGCTGGCGAGCGCCGCCTGCCGGCGGGTGCAGGTCTCGCGGGAGGTGCTGGGCTACGTGGTGGACGTGTGCCGGGCCACCCGCACGTCGCCGTCGCTGTCGCTGGGGGTGTCCCCGCGCGGGGCGACGGCGCTGCTGGCGACGTCGCGGGCGTGGGCGTGGCTGTCGGGGCGCGACTACGTGTCCCCGGACGACGTGAAGGCGCTGGCGCGCCCGACGCTGCGCCACCGGGTGCAGCTGCGCCCGGAGGCCGAGCTGGACGGCGTGAGCGTGGACGCGGTCCTGGACTCGGTGCTGGGCGCGGTCCCCGTGCCCCGCTGATGGCGCTGACGGGGCGCGTGCCCCTGCTGGTGCTGGCCGGGCTGGTGCTGGTGGCGGTGTGGCCGTCGGGTGCGGCGGTGTGGGCGTGGGCCGGGGTGTGCGCGGCGCTGGTGGCGCTCGACGTGCTGCTGGCCCCGTCGCCGCGCGTCCTGCACCTGGCGCGCGGTCCGCTGCCGGCGGTGCGGGTGGGTGAGCCGCGCGAGGTGGACCTGGTGGTGGCCAACACGGGCCGGCGGCGGCTGCGGGGGGTGCTGCGCGACGCGTGGGTGCCGTCGGCGGGCGCGGTGGACGAGCGGCACCGGCTGGACGTGCCGGCCGGGGAGCGGCGGCGCCTGACGACGGTGCTGGTGCCGACGCGGCGCGGTGACCGGCCGGCGGACCGGGTGACGGTGCGCAGCCTGGGGCCGCTGGGCCTGGCGGCGCGGCAGCGCTCGACGCCGGTGCCGGGGCGGCTGCGGGTGCTGCCGCCGTTCACCTCCCGCAAGCACCTGCCCTCGCGGCTGGCGCGGCTGCGGGAGCTGGACGGGCGCAGCGCGGTGCTGCACCGCGGGCAGGGCACGGAGTTCGACTCGCTGCGCGACTACGTCGACGGCGACGACGTGCGCTCGATCGACTGGCGGGCGACGGCGCGCCGGCAGTCGGTGGTGGTGCGCACGTGGCGGCCCGAGCGCGACCGGCGGGTGCTGCTGGTGCTGGACACCTCGCGCACGTCGGCGGCGCGCATCGGCGGGGGCACGGGCGAGGGCCCGGCGGGGGTGGAGGTGCGCCTGGACGCGGCGATCGAGGCGGCGCTGCTGACGGCGGCGCTGGCCGGGCGCGCCGGGGACCGGGTGGACCTGGTGGCGCACGACCGGCGGGTGCGGGCGCGGGTGCGGGGGTCCTCGCGCACGCAGCTGCTGCCGCAGCTGGTGGAGGCGCTGGCGCCGCTGGAGCCGGCGCTGGTGGAGGCAGACTGGGACGCGGTGGCCGGGGAGGTGAACGCGCTGGCGCGCCAGCGCGCGCTGGTGGTGCTCATCACGGCGGTGGACACGTCGGTGCTGGACTCGGGGCTGCTGACGGTGCTGGAGCAGCTGGGCGCGCGGCACACGGTGGTGCTGGCGTCGGTGGAGGACCCGGCGCTGGTGGAGCTGGCGCGCTCGCGCTCGAGCGCGGAGGAGGTGTACGCGGCGGCGGCGGCGGAGGCCGTGGTGGCGGAGCGGTCGGCGACGTCGGCGCTGCTGCGGCGCCTGGGCGTGGAGGTGGTGCACGCCGCGCCGGACGACCTGGCGCCGGCGCTGGCGGACACGTACCTGGCGCTGAAGGCGGCGGGCCGGCTGTGAGCTCCCCCTCCCGCCCGCGCGGCGGGCTCCTGCGCTCGGTGCTGCGCCGGCAGCGGCGGCCGGTGGCGGTGGGCACGCTGTCCTCGACGGTGCACCAGACGTGCGAGGCGCTGGTGCCGGTGGCGATCGGCCTGGCGATCGACCGGGCGGTGGCGCCCTCGGACCCGGTGGCGGCGGCGCTGGCGGTGGGCGGGGTGCTGCTGCTGTTCGCGCTGCTGACGTCGGCGGGGGCGTGGGCGTTCTGGACGCTGGACGCGGCGCGGATGCGGGAGGCGCACCTGCTGCGGGTGGAGGTGCTGGGCGCGGTGCTGGGGCACCCGGGCGCGGTGCGCGAGCGCAGCAGCGGGGACGTGCTGAGCGTGGCGACGTCGGACACCCGGCACGTGGCGGAGGTGGTGCCGCTGCTGACGTACCTGACGTCGGCGACGGCGGGCCTGGTGGTCTCGGCGGTGGTGCTGCTGCGCATCGACGTGGTGCTGGGGGTGGGCCTGCTGGTGGCGGTGCCGCTGCTGGTGGTGGGCCTGCAGGCGCTGGCGCCGCGGCTGGAGGGGCGCGTGCACGAGCGGCAGCGGGCGGCGGGGCTCGCGTCGGCGGTGGCGGCGGACCTGCTGGCGGGGCTGCGGGCGCTGCGCGGGGTGGGCGGGGTGCCGGAGGCGGTGCGCCGCTACGCGCGGGTGAGCCGCTCGTCGCGGGACGCGGCCGTGGGGGCGGCGGGGGCGACGGCGACGCTGACGGGGGCGAGCACGGCGGCGACGGGGCTGCTGCTGGTGGCCACGGCGGCGGCGGCGGGCACGGCGGCGCTGGAGGGGCGGATCAGCGTGGGCGAGCTGGTGACGGTGGTGGGCGCGGCGTCCTTCCTGGCGGACCCGGTGCGCACGGTCACGGCGAGCGTGCAGGGGCTGGCGGTGTCGCGGGCGGGGGCGCGGCGGGTGGTGGGTCTGCTGGAGGAGGTCTCGGCCGGCTCCTCCCCCGCGGCGGCGGTGCCGTCCGGGGACGCCGGCGCGGACGACCTGGTGCCGGCGCCCGGTGAGGTGCTGGGCGTGGTGGTGGCCGACCCGGTGCTGGAGGAGGCGGTCGTGGCCCGCTGCGCGGCCGGCCGGTCGGCGGGCGAGGTCCTCGCCGAGCCGCACGCGGTGCACCTGCTGGGCCCGACCCTGCGCGAGGCCCTGGACACCGGCCGCGGGGGCGCGGTCGGACCGGCGGGCGGCGGGGTCGGCGGCCGGGTGGACGTCGCGGCGGCGCTGCGCGCGGCGGCCGCGGAGGACGTGGTGGCGGCGGTGCCGGGCGGGCTGGACGGGGCGCTGCTGGACGCGGGCGCGAACCTGTCCGGCGGCCAGCGCCAGCGGGTGGCGCTGGCCCGCGCCCTGGTGGCGGACCCGCCGCTGCTGGTGCTGCGGGACCCGACGACGGCGCTGGACGCGCTGACGGAGGACGCGGTCGCGCGGGGCCTGCGCGAGCTGCGGCACGAGGGCGGGGACGGGCGCGGCGCGCGCAGCACCGTCGTGCTGACGTCGTCGCCGCTGCTGCTGGGCCGCTGCGACCGGGTGGTGCTCGTCTCGGCGGACGGCGCGGTGCGCTCGGGCACGCACGCGCGGCTGCTGGACGAGCCCGCGTACGCGGCGGCGGTGCAGCGGTGAGCGCGGGCGCGCTGCCGGTCGCGTCGGGCCGGCGCACGCTGGCGGTGCTGCTGGCGACGGCGGCGGCGGACCGGCGGGTGCTGGTGCCGGCGGTGGTGAGCACGACGGTGGCCAGCGCGGGCCTGGTGGCGATGCCGCTGCTGCTGGGCGAGGTCGTCGACGTCGTCGCGCAGGGGCGCCCGGCGTCGCGGCTGTGGTGGCTGGTGGCCGCGCTGGCGGCGGTGGCCGTGGTGACGAGCGTGGCCGCGGCCCGCTCGCGGGCGCGCTCGGAGCAGCTGGGCGTGCACGTGGCCGCGGACCTGCGCGAGCGGGTGGTGGACCGGGCGCTGCGGATGGACGCGCGGACGCTGGAGCGCGCGGGCACGGGCGACGTGGCCTCGCGGGTGACGGAGGACGTGGAGCTGTTCACGGCCTCGGCGCAGCTGGCGGCGACGGTGCTGACGTCGGCGGTGACGGTGGTGCTGTCGGCGGCCGGGTTCGCGGCGCTGGACTGGCGCCTGGCCCTGGCGTTCGCGGCGGTGGTGCCGGTGCACGTGCTGGCGCTGCGCAGCTACCTGCCGCGGGCGCAGCCGCGCTACGCGGCGGAGCGCCGCGCGGCCTCGGACCGCTCGCGGGTGCTGCTGGAGTCGCTGCACGGCGGGGCGACGGTGCAGGCGTACCGGATGGCGGCCCTGCAGACGGAGCGGGTGCGCGAGGCGTCGCAGCGCACGGTGGGCGCGGGCCTGGCGGCGCTGCGCACGTTCGCGCGGCTGTCGATCTCGATGAACGCCGCGGAGGCGGTGGGCCTGTCGGCGGTGCTGCTGACGGGCTTCTTCCTGGTGCGCGCGGACGAGGTGACGGTGGGGGCGGTGACGGCGGCGGCGCTGCTGTTCCACCGCCTGTTCGGCCCGCTGGGGGTGCTGCTGCTCAGCTTCGACGACGTGCAGCGGGCGGGGGCGGCGCTGGCGCGGCTGGTGGGCGTGGCCGACCTCGAGCCGCCGCCGGCGGGGGCGCCGCGGCCGCTGGTGCGGCCGGTGGCGCTGTCGGCGCGCGGGGTGCGCCACCGCTACGCCTCCGGCGAGGAGGAGGGCCCGGAGGTCCTGCGCGGGGTGGACCTGGAGGTCCCGGCGGGTGCGTCGCTGGCCGTGGTGGGTGGCAGCGGCGCGGGCAAGACGACGCTGGCGGCGGTGCTGGGCGGGGTGTTCCCGCCCACGGCCGGGCAGGTGCGGGTGGGCGGGGTGCCGCTGGCGGAGCTGGACCCGGAGCAGGTGCGCGAGCGGATCGCGGTGGTGGCGCAGGAGACGCACGTGCTGACGGGCACGCTGCGCGAGGACCTGACGGTGGCCGCGCCGGGCGCCTCGGACGAGGAGCTGCGCGCGGCGCTGGCGCGGGTGGGCGCGGACGGCTGGGTGCGGGCGCTGCCGGAGGGCCTGGGCACGCGCGTGGGGGCGGGCGAGCACCCGCTGACGCCGGCGCAGGCGCAGCAGCTGGCGCTGGCGCGGGTGCTGCTGCGCGACCCGCCGGTGGTGGTGCTGGACGAGGCGACGGCGGAGGCGGGCAGCGCGGGCGCGCGGGACCTGGAGCGGGCGGCGCTGGCGGTGGTGGCCGGGCGCACGGCGGTGGTGGTGGCGCACCGGCTGAGCCAGGCGCGCGCCTGCGACCGGATCGCGGTGGTGGCCGGTGGGGTCGTCGTGGAGACCGGCACCCACGAGGAGCTGGTGGCGGCCGGCGGCGGGTACGCGCGGCTGTGGCGGGCGTGGTCGTCGACGGCGGGCGTGCCGGGCGGCTCGGACGGGGTGGGCGAAACCCGTTGATCGCCCGGGTCGCGGCCGTCACGATCACCGGGTGAGCGCTCCCCTCGACGACGACCAGCGGCGCTTCGTCGCGTCGTTCCGCACCTTCCTCGACCAGGTGGTGCACGACGCGCGCCTGGCGGTGGGCGGCGGCGGGCCGACGCTGGCGGACGTGGTCTCGGAGCACCTGGGCGCGGACGCGACGCGGCTGCCGGTGGTGCGCGAGGAGGTGCGCGAGCACCAGTACGTGGACGTGGACGTGGCGCTGGCGGCGCTGGCGGCCGGTCACGGCGGTGAGCGCGTGGTGGGGGTCGGCGGCGGCGACCAGCGGCACCACAGCAGCTTCGGCGACCTGCTGGGCGGCGTCTTCGCGCGCTTCGAGGTGGCGGCCGTGGACCACGTGCACCTGCCGACGGGCCCGGCGTCGTCGCGGCGGGCGGTGGGCTTCGGGGTGCGGCTGCTGCGGGTGGACGGGGTGCCGGTGGCGGTGCTGCAGCGCTCGGCGCACCGGCAGTACGGCCGCGAGCCGGGGCTGGAGGTGGTGGCCGCCCAGGAGGGCACGGC
This sequence comes from Kineococcus haloalkalitolerans, assembly GCF_050871905.1. NCBI lineage: Bacteria > Bacillati > Actinomycetota > Actinomycetes > Kineosporiales > Kineosporiaceae > Kineococcus > Kineococcus haloalkalitolerans. Next base: position 123,629 of record NZ_JBJLSH010000004.1, on the reverse strand, counting down.
GGTGCGCCTGCTGGAGGAGGTGCGCCGCACGTCGCTGGAGCGCAGCGTGCTGCGCGGGCAGGTGCTGTCGTTCGACGGCTCGCCCTACGACCCGGCGGCGGGCGGCATCACGTTCCTGCGCCGGCCGTCGGTGGCGGCGGAGGACGTCGTGCTGCCCGAGGGCGCCCTGGAGCGGGTGGTGCGGCACGTGGTGGGTGTCGGGGAGCAGGCGCAGCGGCTGACGGCGGCCGGCCAGCACCTGAAGCGGGGCGTGCTGCTGCACGGGCCGCCGGGCACCGGCAAGACGCACACGGTGCGGCACCTGCTGTCGGTGACGCCGGGCACGACGGCGGTGCTGCTGTCGGGGCTGGGTCTGCGGCACGTGGCGACGGCCGCGCACCTGGCGCGGGCGCTGCAGCCGGCCCTGGTGGTGCTGGAGGACTGCGACCTGGTGGCGGAGGACCGCAGCCAGCACGCGGGCGACCAGCCGCTGCTGTTCGAGCTGCTGGACGCCATGGACGGCCTGGACGGGGACGCGGACGTGGCGTTCCTGCTGACGACGAACCGGGCGGACCGCCTGGAGCGGGCGCTGGCGCAGCGCCCCGGCCGGGTGGACCTGGCCGTCCAGGTGCCGCTGCCGGACGAGCGGGCGCGGCGCGCGCTGCTGCGCCTGTACGCGCGGGGGCTGCCGCTGTCGACGGCGGCGCTGGACGCGGCGGCGGTGCGGGCGGCGGGGACGACGGCGTCGTTCGCGCGGGAGCTGCTGCGCCGGGCGGTGCTGCTGGCGGCCACCGACGGGCGCGAGGTGGGCGACGGGGACCTGGCGGCCGCGCTGGAGGAGCTCCTGTCGGACGCGGAGGCGCTCACGCGCGCGCTGCTGGGCAGCGGCGGGCGGGCCACGGACGAGCTGGGCCAGCCCGACGAGCTCGACGAGCCGGACGTGGGCTGGGACGACTTCTCCTGACGGGGGCCGTCCCGGCCGCGCGTGAGAGTCCTCTCACGCGCTCCTCACGGGAGCGTCATCCGGGAGCGCCACGGTGGTCGCGTGCGCACTCCGGTGGTGGTCACCCTCCTCGCCGCGAGCGCCGTGGGGGTCACGGCGCTCGGGCTGGCGATGGCGTCGGCGCAGGACCCGTCCGGCGACCTCGGCGGCACGGTGGTCGTCTCGGCGTCCCCGCGGGCGGGCGAGCCGGGTCCGCCGGACGAGCCCGCGCAGGCCCCCCCGGGCGCCCCCGCGCAGGCCCCCGCGGACGCGCCCCCGGACGCGCCGGGCGGCGGGGACGACGTCCCGCCGCCCGGTCCCCCGGCCCCCGCGCCCGCGGAGCCGGCCCCGGCGCCCGCTCCCCCACCACCTCCTCCTCCTCCACCACCCCCCGCCCCGGCGCCCCCCGCCCCGGCACCGGTGGTCCCCGTGCCGCCGCCGCCGGCGGTCGTGGTGGGCGACGACGGGGACGGCGGGGACGACGACGGGTGGGACGACCGGGATGACGACGGGGACGACGACGGCGATGATGACGACGACTGACGGGCCACCCGCGACCGCGGCCGGCCCGCCCCCCGCGCCCCGCGCCGCAGCGCCGGACGTGGGTGCCGCGCCGAGCCGGAGGACGACGACGACCGTGAGCCCTCCCGACCCGTCGCGCCCCGGTGCGCCCGCCCGCCTGCGAGCCCGCCTGCGGCGGGTGTTCCGGACGGTGCGCGCGCGGGTGCTGACGGCGGTCCTGGCGGCGACGGCGCTGGGGCTGGCGGTGGCGGGCGTCGTCTCGCACGCGGTGCAGGAGGACGTGGCGCGGGCGCGGATCGACCGCTCGCTGGACCAGGAGGTCGCCGAGCTGCGCGAGCTGGCCGCCAACGGCTACGACGGGGTGCGGTTCGCCTCGGTGGCCGAGCTGCTGCGCGCGAGCATCCGCAACGACCTGCCGGACGCGAACGAGTCGGCGGTGGGGATCGTGGTGGGCGGGCAGACGTACGCGCCGGCGACGCGGCCGTTCGAGCTGGAGGACTCCCCGCGCGTGCGGGAGCTGGCCGCGGCCGTCAGCGCGGACGCGGTGCCGGTGCGCGAGACGATCGAGACGGCGGCGGGGGCGACGCGGGTCGTGGCGGTGCCGGTGTCGCTGCCGGGCGGTGCGCCGGGCGAGCCGGTCCTGGGCCTGTACGTGGTGGGGCACGCGGTGGAGGCGGAGCTGCGGGCGGTGGCGGACAACGCCCGCACGTTCGCCGTGGTGTCGCTGGGCGCGCTGCTGGCGGTGGCGGCGGTGGCGTGGCTGGTGACGGCGCGGCTGCTGCGGCCGCTGGACGACCTGCACGCCACGGCGGTGGCGGTGGGCGCGGCGGACCTGTCGCGGCGGGTGCCGGTGCACGGCGACGACGACGTGGCGGACGTGGCGCGCAGCTTCAACGAGATGCTCGAGCGCCTGGAGGAGTCGTTCGCCACGCAGCGGCGGTTCCTGGACGACGCCGGTCACGAGCTGCGCACGCCGCTGACGATCGTGCAGGGGCACCTGGAGCTGGTGGACGTCGCGGACCCGCGGGACGTGACGGAGACGCGCGCGCTGGTGCTGGACGAGCTGGACCGGATGACGCGCCTGGTGGACGACCTGACGCTGCTGGCGAAGGCGCACCAGCCGAACTTCGTGGCGCTGCGGCCGGTGGACGCGGGACAGCTGCTGGACGAGGCGTTCGACAAGGTCGTGCCGCTGGGCGAGCGGCGGTGGCGGGTGGACGCGCGCGCCGACGCGGAGGTGGTGGCGGACCCGCAGCGGGTGCAGCAGGCCCTCATCCAGCTGGTGTCGAACGCGGTGAAGTTCTCCGGGCCCGGTGACCTGGTGGCGCTGGGCAGCGCGGTGCACGGGCGCGACCTGCTGCTGTGGGTGCGCGACTCGGGCCCGGGGATCGCCCCGGAGGACGTGGAGCGCATCTTCGAGCGGTTCGGGCGGGCGGAGACGGGCCGCGGCGTGGAGGGTTCCGGGCTGGGCCTGGCGATCGTGTCGGCGATCGCGGAGGCGCACGGCGGCCGGGTGGACGTGGCGAGCCTGCCGGGGGCGGGGGCGACGTTCACGCTGGTGCTGCCGCTGCGCCCGGCGGAGGTGGTGGAACCCGCGCCGGGTGCGGACGCGGTGGTGGCGGGGGGTGCGGCGTGACGAGCGTGCTGATCGCCGAGGACGAGGCGCGGATCGCGGCGTTCGTGGAGAAGGGTCTGCGCGCCAACGGGTTCGCGACGACGGTGGCGCCGGACGGGCGCACGGCGCTGGACCTGGCCAGCACCGGGGAGTTCGACCTGGTGGTGCTGGACATCGGCCTGCCGGTGATGGACGGGTTCACGGTGCTGCGCCGGTTGCGGCAGACGAAGCTGCCGGTGCCGGTGGTGGTGCTGACGGCGCGCGACGACGTGAGCGACACGGTGGCGGCGCTGGAGGGCGGCGCGGACGACTACGTGACGAAGCCGTTCCGGTTCGAGGAGCTGCTGGCGCGGGTGCGGTTGCGGCTGCGCCAGGACCGGGCGGCGGAGGTGACGCTGCTGTCGGCCGGTGACCTGCAGCTGGACCTGCTGACGCGCACGGCGGCGGTGGCGGGGCGGTCGGTGACGCTGTCGAGCCGGGAGTTCGCGCTGGCGGAGGCGTTCCTGCGGCACCCGGGGCAGGTGCTCTCGCGCGAGCAGCTGCTGAGCTCGGTGTGGGGCTACGACTTCGACCCGGGCTCGAACGTGGTGGACGTGTACGTGCGGTACCTGCGCAAGAAGCTGGGCGCGGAGCGGGTGGAGACGGTGCGCGGCATGGGGTACCGGTTGCGCACGGACTGATCCCGGGTGGGCCCGCCGGACACCTGGCGGGGGCCATGCTGGGCGGGTGCGCGCGGGCCGCCTGCTGACGATGGTGCTGCTGCTGCAGTCGCGCGAGCAGGTGAGCGCGCGGGAGCTGGCCGAGCGCCTGGAGGTGTCGCAGCGCACGGTGCAGCGCGACGTGGAGGAGCTGCTGGCGGCGGGGGTGCCGGTGCGCTCGGTGCGCGGGCCGGCGGGCGGCTACCGGCTGGACGGGTACCGCTCGAAGTTCGCGGGCCTGTCGCCGGCGGAGGCGGAGGCGGTCTCGTTCCTGGGCCTGGCGGGCCCGGCGGCGGCGCTGGGCCTGGGCGACGTGCTGGGCGGGGTGCGGCTGAAGGTGCGGGCGGGCCTGTCCCCGGAGGGGCGCGAGCGCTCGGACCAGGTGTCGGCGCGCTTCCACCTGGACACCGACCGCTGGTTCGGCACGGCGGAGCCGGCACCGGCGCTGGCGGCGCTGGCGCGCGCGGTGTGGGAGGACCAGCGGGTGCGCGTGCGGCACGCCGGGCGGGAGGGTGAGCGCGAGCGGGTGCTGGACCCGCTGGGTCTGGTGCTCAAGGGCGAGTGGTACCTGCTGGCGCGCCGGGACGGGGAGCTGCGCACGTACCGGGTGTCGCGGCTGCGCGAGGTGGAGGTGCTGGCCGAGCCGGCGCGCCGGCCGGAGGGGTTCGACCTGCGCGCGGCGTGGGCGGAGCACCTGGCGCGCGCCGAGGCCGCCCGCGAGCGGGTGGAGGCCGTGGTGCGCGCGCGGGAGGAGGTGCTGCCGGGGCTGCGGCGGGTGGCGAGCGCGTCGGCGCAGGACGCGGTGCCGGTGGTGGCGGACGGCCTGGCGCGCGACGGGCTCGGCCGGGTGGAGGTGACGGTGGTCTTCGACTCCGAGCGCTGGGCGGTGATGGCGCTGCTGGGCTTCGGCGCGGCGGTGGAGGTGCTGGCGCCGCCGTGGCTGCGGGCGGAGGTCGCCGCGACGGCCGCGGCGACGGCGCGGCTGTACGAGGAGCCCCCGAGCGCCTGACGTACCCGACACGTCCTGTCGGGTACCGCCGCCACGATGAGGGGGTCAGCGCGAGACCGAGCACCGGGAGGACCCGATGACCAGCACGCAGCCCGACAACGCCCCCACCACCGCTGGACCCGACGTCCGCCGCCTGTTCGTCCTGGCCGACGAGGCGCTGCTCGCGGTGGTGCGGCAGGTGCGGGAGGAGGAGTGGGACTCCCCGACGGCATCGGAGGTGACGACGAGCGACCCCTCCAGCGACCCGTCGCTGCGGTTCGTCGTGAACTACCACGCCTACGAGGACGCGTGGGTGCCGGCGATGCTGGCGGGCCGCACGATGGACGAGGTGGGCCGCGAGGCGCACACCGGCGACCTGCTGGGCGCGGACCCGGCGGCGAGCTTCGAGCGGTACGTGCAGGAGGCGGTCGCGGCCGTGGAGGCGCTGGACGACCTGGAGCGCACCGTGCACTGCTCGTTCGGCGACTACACCGCGCGCGACTACCTGTGGCAGACGGTCTTCTTCCGCGGGCTGCGGGCGGTGGAGATCGCCCGCCTGATCGGCGTGGACGACACGCTCGACGAGGAGCTGGTGGCCGGGCTCCTGCCGTACATGAGGGAGCACGCCGAGGAGTGGCGGGCGTTCGGGGTGCTGGGCCCGGAGGTCGCGGCACCCGACGGGGCGAGCGCCCAGGAGCAGCTCATGGCGGTGACGGGCCGCCGGCCGCGCCGCAGCCGTCCCGCGGTGCGCTGACCTGCGGGGAAGCCCTGCGGGCGCCGCCTGGTTGTGCCCGGTATGACGACGCAGGCGCTGACCCTGGAGACGCACGACGAGACCGTGAAGGACGGCATCGTCCTCATCGACTTCTGGGCGGAGTGGTGCGGCCCGTGCAAGCAGTTCGGCCCCGTGTTCGAGGCGGCGTCGGAGAAGCACGAGGACATCTCCTTCGTGAAGGTCGACACCGAGGACCAGCAGCAGCTCGCCGCCCGCTACGGCATCACCTCCATCCCGACGCTGGTGGCCTACCGCGACGGCATCCCGGTGTTCGGGCAGCCGGGCGCGCTGCCGCAGCCGGCGCTGGAGCAGCTCATCGAGCAGGTCCGCGCGCTGGACATGGACACCGTCAAGGAGCAGTACGCGCAGGCGCTGGCCCAGCAGCAGCAGGCGCAGCAGCAGGCCGCCCAGCAGCAGGCCCAGCAGCAGGCCCCGCAGCGCACGGGCGTGCGCGCGGGCACGGACCCGGCTGCCTTCTGAGCCGACCGGCCCCACGCCACGACGGCCCCGCACCCCACCGGGTGCGGGGCCGTCGTGCGTCCGGGACGGGAACCGGTCGCCGGCCGCCGTCAGCAGCACCGGTCAACCCCCTCCCCCCTTCCGTGATCTTGCAGGGTTCTCCAGCAAGATCACGGGGAGGTGGGATCAGCGGTGCGGGCGCCGGACGGTGACGACCGCGCGGTGAGCCGGCGGTCAGGGCACGAGCCGCTGCGCGCGGTAGGCGTCGACGCGGCGCAGGAGCGCGCGCTCGGTGCTCACCCAGCCGGTGTAGCCCAGCAGGCGGCTGCGGGTCGTGTCCGCGACGACCTCCATCGGGCGCCCGAGGTCGGCGTCGGTGTGCCACCAGGAGGCGACCTTCGACAGGTCGGCCTCGGCGAGGCCGTGCTCGGCGACGAGGTCGGCCCACACGTCCTCGGCGCTGGCCATCTGCGCCTCCAGCGGCTCCGGTTCCTCGCCGGGGCCCTGCGGCTCGACGCCCAGGTGCGCGGCCAGCGCAGGCCACAGGCGCCGCCAGCGGACGACGTCGCCGTCGACGACGTTGAAGGCGGTGTCCGCGGCCGCCGGCGTGGTCGCCGCCCACACCTGGTGGTCGGCCAGCAGGTCGGCGTCGGTGATGTCGACCACGCCGTCCCACTGCGCGCGCGATCCGGGGAAGACGAAGGGCCGGCCGAGGTGGCGCTGGACCCCGGCGTAGGCGCCGAGGGTCGAGGCCATGTTCATCGCGCCGCCCACGGCGTGACCGATGACGGTGTGCGAGCGGTGCACGCTCCAGGTGAAGCCGTGGACGCCGGCGGCGGCGAACAGCTCGTCCTCCTGCGCGTAGTAGAAGTTGTCCACCGGCAGGCGGGCGGCGTCCTCGAGGAACGGCGTGTCGGGCATCTCGCCCTGGCCGTAGGCCTCGAAGGGCCCCAGGTAGTGCTTGAGCCCGGTGACCAGGGCGACGTGCCGCACCGAGCCCTGCGGCCCGAGGACGGCGAGCAGGTCGCGGACGATCCCGCCGTTGACGCGGATGTTCTCGGCCTCGGTGTCCTGCCGGGCCCAGGCGCCGACGAAGACGTGCGTCGGGCGCAGGTCGGCCAGCGCCCGCTCCAGCGACTCCTGGGAGGTCAGGTCGGCCGCCACGTGCGCGGCGCGCTCGTCGGCGGGCGGGCGGCGCGAGAGACCGGTCGTGCGCCAGCCGGCGTCGAGGAGCTGGCGCACCAGCGCCGAGCCGGTGATGCCCGTGGCGCCGACCACCAGGGCGTGCGCGCCCTCCGGCGGGGTCCGCACGGGGGTCGGGGCCCGGTCGGTCCCGGGGTCGCCGGGCCAGGAGGCGCCGAGGTCGGCGGGCGGTGCGGCAGGGGCGGTGCTCTGGGAGGTGCTCACGTCCCGGTCCAGCACCGGCGGGCACGGGCCTGTTCCACCCCCGCCGTGATCTTGCAGGGATTCCCAGCAAGATCACGGTCGGGCGCAGGACGGCCCCGCACCCGACCGGGTGCGGGGCCGTCGCGCGCACGGCGGGCCGGTCTCAGCGGCGCTCGGCGGCGGCGCGCTCGCCGGTGCGCACGTCGACGGTGGAGGCGCGCCGGGTGACGAGGAACAGGACGACGCCGACGAGCAGCAGCACCGCGGCGAACGCCCACACCCGGCCGGGCTGCTGGGTCATCAGGGCCAGGCAGGACAGGACGCCGAGGACGGGGACCGCCCGCGGGACGCGGTAGTGGTCGTGGTCGACCTCGTCGCGGCGCAGGACGAGGACGGCGACGTTGGTGCTGATGAAGACGAACAGCAGCAGCAGGACGACGGTGGCGGCCAGGGTCTCCAGGTCGCCGACGAGCACGAGGGCCATCGAGACCAGGGTGGTGACGACGATGGCGACCCACGGGGTGCGCCGGCGCGGCAGCACGCGGGTCAGGGGCCGCGGCAGCAGGTGCTCGTCGGCCATGCCGTAGGTGAGGCGGCTGGACATGATGGCGGTGAGCAGGGCGCCGTTGGCGACGGCGATGAGCGCGATCAGCGAGTACAGCCACGGCGGAAGCCCGACGTCGGCGACGGCGACGACCTCCAGCAGCGGTCCGTCGGAGCCGGCGATGGCCTCGGGCGCGACGACGGTGGACACGGCGAGGCCGACGCCGACGTAGACGATGCCGGCGACGAGGAGCGCGCCGAACAGGGCGCGCGGGTAGGTGCGCGAGGGGTCGACGGCCTCCTCGGCGACGTTGGCGGAGGTCTCGAAGCCGACGAAGGAGTAGAAGGCGATGACGGCGGCGGCGAGGACGCCGGCGGCCGGGGCCTGGTCGGCGGAGAACTCCAGCACTCGGGAGGGCTGCCCGTCGCCGCGGCCGAGGACGACGACGGCGAGGGCGATGATCAGCAGCAGGCCGCCGACCTCGATCACGGTCATGACCACGTTGGCGCGCAGGGAGTCCTTGATGCCGCGGGCGTTCAGCGCGGCGACGGCGGCGAGGAAGACGAGGGCCGCGGGCAGCGCGGGGACGTCGACGAGGGCGCCGAGGTAGTCGCCGGCGAAGGCGAGCGAGAGGCCGGCGACGCTGGTCACGCCGGCGGCGAGCATGCTGAAGCCGACGAGGAAGGAGACCAGCGGGCGGCGGTAGGCGCGCTGGGCGAAGACGGCGGCGCCGCCGGCCTTCGGGTACTTGGTGACGAGCTCGGCGTAGGAGCCGGCGGTGAGCAGGGCGAGCAGGAGCGCGGCGAGCAGCGGCACCCAGATCGCACCGCCGACCTCGCCGGCCAGGACGCCCACGAGGGCGTAGATTCCGGCGCCGAGGACGTCGCCGAGGATGAACAGGAACATCAGCTTGCCGGTGATGGCGCGGCGCAGCGTTGTTTCGCGCGCGGGGGCGTCTGTGGACACGCCCCCCTCTACCCCGTGATCGGCCCGGTGATGCGCCCTCACGCCCAGGAGATCGCCGCGGACGGCACTTGACACGTGTGAGGTCAGGGCGGCACGCTTCCTGACACGTGTTAGCCCTGGATGCGAAGGAGCACCGCATGGCCGACCTCACCCGCAGATCGATGCTCGGGCTCGCCTCGGCGGCCGCCGTGGGCACCGGGCTGTCCTGGCGGCGCCTGACGGCCGCCGACGTGCCCGGCCGCCACGACGACGCCCTGACGATCGCCATCCTCGGCACCGCGCAGGACGCGGCCGCGCGCCAGCAGCTCGTCGACGCCTTCCGCGAGCGGCACCCGGAGATCCCGGTGCGGATCCAGGCCGTGCAGGGGCAGGACTGGACGCAGTTCTTCACGAAGATCCTCACGATGGTGGCCGCCGGCACCCCGCCGGACGTGTGCGTGGTGGCGACCGAGGGCGCCCAGCTGTTCGCCGACCGCCTGGCCGAGCCGCTGGACCGCTTCGTCACCCGCGACGCGGACGAGGTCGACGACTACTTCGCCGACGTGCACCCGGCGCTGGTGGAGTCCTTCATGTACGAGGGCAACCTGTTCATGCTGCCGGTGGACTTCAACGCCGCGAACGTCTACTACAGCGCGGAGGCCTTCGAGCGCGCCGGCGTCGGGCGCCCCGCGGACGACTGGACCCACGACGACTTCCTCGACGTGTGCCGGCGCACCCGCGCCGCCGCTCCCGGCAGCTTCCGGCCCTACTTCTGGACCAACCGCCTGTGGGGCGGGGTCGTGCCGTGGCTGTACAGCAACGGCACCAGCGTCCTGGCCGAGTCGAAGGCGCCGGGCGGGGACTGGCTGTGGGACCGCTTCTACGCCGGCGACGCCCGCGCCGCCGGCCGCAGCGGCGGCTACCGCTGGACCGCGGCCACCGCCGAGGACCCGGCCGTCGTGGACACGTTCGAGTTCCTGCGCGCGATGACCGCCGAGGGCCTGGGCTCTTCCCCCGCCCAGGGCGGCGGCAACGAGCTGGTCGCCCGCTTCGCGCAGGGCGTCATCGGCATGACCCCCGCGGGCGGGTTCTGGGTCAACGGCCTCGCCGAGGCGGGGATGGGCCCGGACGACTACGACGTCACCTACTTCCCGCGCGGGACGACGCAGCGGCACCAGTTCGGCGCCGCCGGGTACGCGGTGCTGCGCACCTCGCGGCGCAAGGACGAGGCGTGGGAGTGGATCAAGTTCTGCGCCTCCGCCGAGGGGATGCGGTTGTCCTTCCCGCGCCCGGACACCACCCCGGTGCGCCGCTCGCTGGTCGACGCGGCCTTCTACGCGGGCACCGGCCCGCGCAACTGGCAGGTCTTCCACGAGACGCTGGAGCGGTTCCCGGACACCGGCCCGATCCCCGCCCCGCCGCAGCAGGCCGCCGTCGAGGCGGCCCTGGTCAAGAACGTCGTCGGCGCCGTCACGGCGCGGCCGGGTGGTGTCGCACCGGCCCTCGCGACGATGCAGCGCGACCTCGAGCTCGCCCTCAGGAGCCGGTGATGGCCACGGTCCTCCCCCGCAGCGCCCCGGCGCCCACCACGCCCGCACCGGCGCCGGCGCGCCGGCGGCAGCGCGGCCGCACCGTGCTGGCCGCGGTGTTCCTGGCGCCCACGATCGGCGGCATCGCGCTGTTCACGCTGCTGCCCATCGTCGCCAGCCTCGTCCTGGCGTTCTTCCGCTGGGACATCATCTCCCCGCCGCAGTTCGTCGGGGCTGAGAACTTCGCCGACATCGCCCGCGACCCGGTGGTGCGGGTGGCGTTCCTCAACACGTTCGCGTTCGTGGCGCTGGCGGTGTCGCTGCAGCTGGTGGTGGCGATGGTGCTGGCCACCCTCGTGCAGTCGCGGATGCCGACGTGGCTGCGGGCGTTCTTCCGCTCGGCGCTGTTCTTCCCGCTCATCCTGTCCGCGGCCTCGGTGTCGCTGGTCATGGCGTACCTGTTCAACGAGGACTTCGGCCTCGTCAACGGCGTCCTCGGCGCGGTCGGGTTCGGGTCGCTGCCGTGGCTGACGACGCCGGTCGGCGCGACGGCCGTCATCGTCCTGGTGTACGTGTGGCAGAACTTCGGGTTCACGTTCCTGCTGTTCGTCGGCGGGCTGGCCTCGGTGCCGCGCGACGTGTACGAGGCGTGCGCGGTGGACGGCATCACCGGCTGGGCCAGGTTCCGGCACATCACGCTGCCGCTGCTGAGCCCCACCGTCCTCGTGGCCTCGGTCATGGCGATGATCAACGCGCTGCAGGTGTTCGACCAGCCCTACGTGCTCACGCGCGGCGGTCCGGGCGACTCGACCCGCACGGCCGTCATGGTCATCTTCGAGTCGGCGTTCCAGCGGCTGGAGTTCGGCCGCGCCTCCGCGGTGGGTCTGGTCCTGACCCTCGTCATCGTCGCGGTGACCGCCGTGCAGTTCCGCCTCAGCCGCCGCTTCGTCTTCTACCAGTGAGGTCCGCCGTGAGCACTCCCACCACGAGCAGCGTCCCGGTCGCGGACGTCACCGCTCCCCCCGCCCCGCAGCGACCGCCGCTGCGGCGAAACCCCTCCCGCACGCTGACCCCCGGCCTGGCCGGTCGCGTCGCCGTCCTGGCGGTGGCGACGGCCCTCACCCTCGGCCCGGTCGTCTGGACGGTGTGGACGTCGCTGTCGGTGCGCGCCGACGGCTCCCCCGGCGCCGGGTTCGGCGCCTACGCCGACGTCGTCGACCAGGTGGCCCTGGGCCTGCTGGTCTGGAACAGCGTGCTGGTGACGGCGCTGTGCGCGATCGGGCAGATGGTCACCGCGGCGCTGGCCGGGTACGTGTTCGCCCGCGTCCCGTTCCGCGGCTCCGGCGCCCTGTTCGCCGTCGTCCTGGCCACCATGATGGTGCCGCTGCAGGTGACGATCGTGCCGGTGTTCATGCTGGTGCGCGGGATGGGCCTGTCCGACACCCTGCTGGCGCTGGTGCTGCCCGCGGTGCCCACCGCGTTCGGCACGTTCCTCATGCGCCAGTACTTCCTCGGCCTGCCCGGGGAGCTGGGCGAGGCCGCCGCGATCGACGGCGCCGGGCCGCTGCGCACGTTCACGTCCGTCTACGCGCCGCTGGCGGCCCCGGGCCTCGCGATCGTCGGGATCCTGGCGTTCAACTACCACTGGAACGAGTTCTTCCGCCCGCTGATCCTGACGGTCAGCGAGCAGAACTTCACCCTCCCCCTCGGCCTCGTCACCCTCCAGGGCAACCTGGGCACCGGGAGCGTGGCCACCGTCCTGGCGGGCGTCGTCGTCTCGATGGTCCCCGCCCTCGTCGTCTTCGTGCTCGGGCAGCGCCCGCTGCGCGAGGGCCTCACCGCTGGAGCCGGCAAGTGAGCGATCCCCACCTCCCCGCCCTGCACGTGCGCCCGCCGCGCGGCTGGGTCAACGACCCCAACGGCCTGGCGCGCGTCGACGGCCGCTGGCACGTGTTCTTCCAGCACAACCCGGCCGCCCCCGTGCACGACGCGATCCGCTGGGGGCACGCCAGTTCGGCGGACCTGCTGCGCTGGGAGGACGAGCCGGACGCGCTGCTGCCGCGCGAGGGCGGCCCGGACGCGGCCGGCTGCTGGACCGGCTGCCTCGTCGACGACGGCGGCGTCCCCACCGCCGTCTACAGCGGCGTCACCGGCACCGAGGGCGTCTCGGAGGTCGTGCTGGCCCGCAGCGACCGCACGCTGCGCACCTGGGCGCAGGACGAGCGCGCCGTCGTGCCGATGCCCGACCTGCCCGGCGTCAGCCACGTGCGCGACCCGTTCGTGTTCACCGCGGGCGGGCGCCGCTGGGCCGTGCAGGGCGCCGGCCACCCCGGCGGCACGCCGCGGCTGCTGCTGTTCTCCTGCGACGACCTGACCCGCTGGGAACCGTGCGGGGAACTCCTCACCGGCGACGACCCGGTCGCGGCCAAGCACGCCGAGGCGGACGTCTGGGAGTGCCCCAACGTCGTCGAAGTCGACGGCCGCTGGGTCCTCGTCGTCTCGCTGTGGCGGTGGACGGACGGCGCGCACGCCCTGTCGGGGGTGAGCTGGCTGACCGGCGACCTGGACCTCACCGACGGCGCCCCGAGGTTCCGCCCGTCGGCGGGCGGACCGCTGGACGACGGACCCGCCTTCTACGCCCCGCAGGCGCTGCCCGCTGATAGCCGCACCCTGCTGTGGGGGTGGTCGTGGGAGCTGCGCGAGCAGGCCGAGGTCGACCGCGCCGGCTGGGCGGGCTGCCTGACGTTCCCCCGCGAGCTGCGGGTGGACGGCGACGTCCTCACCTCCGTGCCCGCGGCCGAGCTGACCGGCCTGCGCCGGGAGGAGCTGCACCTGCGCGGTGGGCGCGTCACGACCGCCGCGTTCGAGCTGGAGACCGCCGGGGGGCTGCACCTGGCGCTGGCCGGCCCGGACGGCGAGCGCCCCGTGGTGGACGTGCCGCCGACCGCGGCCGGGCGCCCGGCGCGGGTCCTCGTGGACGGCAGCGTCGTGGAGGTGTTCGCGGGCGGGACGCCGGTGACGACGCGCGCGTACGCCACCGGGGGCGAGGAGTGGGTCGTGCGCGTTCCCGGCGCGGTGCGCGGGTGGCGGCTGGGCCTGCCGGGCTGATCCTGTCCCGGTGGTCGGAGGGCGTCGTCCTCAGCGCTGGTCGCGCCAGCCGCTGAGGTCGACGACCACCGCGGCCGTCTCGGCGACCCCGCGCCCGTCGGTGCTCACCCGGTGGGTGCCGGCGGGAGCCCGCTGCTCCAGCAGGACCGCCGCGCGGCGACTGCGCTCGAGGTGCGCCTGCAGCTCCGAGCCGGTCTCGCGGGCGCGCAGGCGGGCGTGGACCCCCGCGTCGGAGGCGGTGAGCAGCACGCCGGTGACCGACGCGCGGCCACCGACGGCCCGGACGACGAGGTCGGGTTCGAGGACGCTGACCGTGTTGACGTAGATCAGGCGGTGGTGACCGGCGGCGGCGTAGTTGACCCACAGGGCGGCGAGGTTGGCCTCGGTGAGCCTCGTGCCGTGCGGGTCGTCGGCCGGCTTCGGGTACGCGGCGTCGAGGACGTCGCCCTCGACGTGGCAGTGCGCGACGCCCAAGGCCCGCAGCTGAGCCGAGACCTCGTGGGCGGTGCTGGTCTTGCCCACCCCGGAGCGCCCGCCGATGAGCAGCACCTGCGGGACCTCGCGCGTCACGTCCGGCACGCGGCCCATCCAGCCAGGGGCGACGGCGGCCGTCCAGCCCGGCGGGCGACCCGGCGCGGCGCGGTCAGCGCGACGGCGGGGCGATCGACCCGCGCTCGACGAGCGGGCACTCCAGCAGGACGCGCGACGTCCCGGGGGTGGCCGCCCCGTCGCCGTCGAGCTCGGAGAGCAGGTGCGCGACGGCCCGCTCCCCCATCTCCCGGAACGGCAGCCGCACCGTCGTCAGCGCCGGGACGAGGACGGGGGCGACGTTCTCGTCGTCGTCGTAGCCGACGACGGACACGTCGTGCGGCACGGACAGCCCGAGGCTCGCGGCGGCCAGGACGGCGCCGACGGCGACGCGGTCGTTCGCGCACACCAGCGCGGTCGGCCGGTCGGGGCCGGCGAGGACCTCGACCGCGGCGCGGTGCCCGGCGGCGATGTCCCAGCCGGTGACGACGCGCCGCAGCGGCGCCAGCCCGGCCTCCGCGATGGCCGCGGCGAGGCCCTGGGCCCGCTGGTCGGCGGCCACGACCCGGTAGTGCTGCCCGGGTACCTCGGGGGTGCCGTCGAGGGCGACGACGTCGCGGTGCCCGGCGTCCAGCACCGCCCGCACCTGCCGCGCGCCGCCGGCGACCTCGTCGGGCACGTACCCGGTGACCCGCCCCGCCGGGTCGTAGGCGTCGGCGAGGACGGCCGGCAGCGTCCGCATGACGTCAGGCACGTCGTACTCGCGGTGGGTCATGGCGGCGAACAGCAGGGCGTCGACGCGGCGATCCAGCAGCGTCTGGAACGCCTGGCGCTCGCGCTCCTCGTCGTGGTGGGTGTCCAGGACGACGAGGACGTGCCCGGCGTCCTCGGCGGTGCGGGCCGCACCCTCCAGCAGCCGCCCGCCGAACGCGGAGGTGGCGATGGCGTCGGTGACGACGCCCAGGGTGCGGGTGCGCTGGGTGCGCAGGCTGAGGGCGACGGAGTTGGGCGTGTAGTCCAGCTCGGCGGCCGCCCGCAGGATCGCCGCCTGCTTGTCGACGGCGATGTTCCCGGCGCCGCGGCCGTTGAGGACCATCGAGACAGCCGACCGGGAGACCCCCGCCAGCTTCGCCACGTCCTGCGACGTCGCCCTCCGTGCCACCCGCCGACCGTACCTGACTCGCGTCAGGCCCGGCCTACCGTGGTGCGGTGACCAGCGACGGCTTCCACCGGGACCTGCGGGCGTGGCGGTTCCTGCCGCGCCGGGCGGTCGGCCCACGCACCATGCCGCTGGTGCGGGCCGCCGCGCGGCTGGCGGGACGGCGGGCGGACCGATCCGGCGCCGAGGTGGTGGACGTCGGCGACGGCGTGTCGGTGCGGCTGTTCCGGCCCGCCGTCCCGGCCGCCTCCCCTACTCCGGCGCTGCTGTGGGTGCACGGCGGCGGGATGGTCATCGGCTCCGCCGCCCAGGACGACGCGCAGAACCGCCGCTGGGCCGATGAGCTGGGCATCGTGGTCGCCTCCGTCGAGTACCGCCTCGCGCCGGAGCACCCGCACCCGGTACCGCTGCTGGACTGCGCGGCGGCGCTGCGCTGGCTGGCTGCTCTGCCCGAGGTGAATCCCGGCCGGGTGGCGGTGGGCGGTGCGAGCGCCGGCGGCGGTCTGGCCGCCGGGCTCGCCCTGCACCAGCGGGACACCGGCGGGGTGCGGCCGGTGCTGCAGCTGCTGTCGTACCCGATGATCGACGACCGCACCGTGGTGCTCCCCGGCGGCGACCACCGTCCGTTCCGGCTGTGGGACCCGGTCGCCAACCGCCTCGGCTGGACCTCCTACCTGGGCCGGGGGCTGCCCCCCGGCGGCCCGGGCGTGCCGGCGACCGCCGCCCCGGCGCGCGCCGAGGACCTGTCGGACCTGCCGCCGGCCTGGATCGGCGTCGGCACCCTCGACCTGTTCCTCGACGAGGACGTCACCTACGCGCAGCGGCTGCGCGGGGCCGGTGCGCCCGCCGACCTCCACGTCATGCCGGGGGCGTACCACGGCTTCGACGGGGTCGAGGCGGGGACGCCGGTGGCACGGGACTTCCTCGCCGCGCGGACGGCGGCGCTCGCCGCCGCCCTCGGCGTGACCGCCCCGCGCTGAGCGGGGCCGTCTGCGAGGATGGGCCCGGCCGCGCGCGGCCGAGGGCCTCTAGCTCAACTGGCAGAGCAGCGGACTTTTAATCCGCGGGTTCAGGGTTCGAGCCCCTGGGGGCCCACCACGGTGACCTGCGTCTTCACCGCCTGGAGGGCTCCTGGCGGTGATGGCCCCGCGCGCGGGCAAGACCACCTCGCTGGCGGTGCCGTCCGTCCTCGCAGCACCCGGTGCGGTGGTCGCCACCTCCAACAAGGCGGACCTGTGGGCGGCGACCACTAGCCTGCGCGCCGGCGACACCGGTGAGCGGGTGTGGGTCTTCGACCCGCAGACCATCGCCGGCACGCGGCAGGACTGGTGGTGGAACCCGCTGGCCGGTGTCGGGACGGTGGAGGAGGCCACCCGCCTGGCCGGGCACTTCCTCCAGGAGGTGCGGGGGGACAAGAGCGGCAAGGACTTCTGGACCTCCGCCGCCCACGACCTGCTCGCCGGGCTGCTGCTGGCCGCCGCCAGCGCGGGGCGCGACCTGCGCGAGGTTTACGAGTGGCTCAACGACCCGGTCGTGCCCACTCCGGCGGTACTGCTCGCCGAGGCGGGCTTCACGGCCACCGCCGCGTCCCTGCGCGGTCGGCAGAACGGCGCGCCGGAGACGCGCGACGGCGTGTACGAGACCGCCCGCACCGCCGCGCAGTGCCTGCGCGACGAGGTCATCCTTGCCTGGGTCACCCCACCCGCCACGACGATCGTCAGCGAGCTGGACGAGCTGGAGACCGCCGGCTTCGCGGAGAGCCGGCAGACGCTGTACCTGCTGTCCAAGGACGGTGCCGGTGCCGCCGCTCCCCTGGTCGCCGCGCTCACCGACCGCGTCGTGCGCGACGGCGTGCGCGCCGCCGAACGCCGCGGCGGCCGCCTCGACCCGCCGATGCTCGTCGTGCTGGACGAAGCCGCCAACGTCTGCCGCATCGCGGACCTGCCCGACTTGTACAGCCACCTGGGTTCGCGCGGAGTCGTCCCCCTCACCGTGCTGCAGTCCTACCGGCAGGGCGTGCGGGTGTGGGGCGAGGCGGGCATGGACACGCTCTGGTCCGCCGCCACCATCAAGCTCCTCGGCGCCGGCCTGGACGACGCCAAGCTCGTCGAGGACGTCTCCCGCCTCGTCGGCGAGCACGACGTCACCGTGCGCTCGTACTCCGACGGGGAGAAGCGCCGCACGACGTCCACGTCGCTGCGGCGTCAGCGCATCCTGCCGCCGGACGAGTTGCGCGCCCTGCCCCGCGGTTCTGCGCTGCTCCTGGCCACCGGCACCCGCGCAGCGCTGCTGCAACTGCAGCCCCACTACCGGGGAGCGCGCAGCACCGAGATCGCCGCCGCGGCCGCGGAGGCCACCCGGCAGGTGCAGCGAGCGCGTGCCGTCGGGGAGGTGACGAGGCGTTGACCGCACCGCACCGCCTCACGGTGGAAGAGCCGGCGGACTACCTGCTCGAGGAGCTGCAGGCGCGCACGGCGCGACTGGAACTGCGCGTCGACGAGCTGGACGCCCTGTTGCCCGTGCCCGGTGCCGACGACGTCACCGCCGGAGCGTCCCCGGGCTACGCCGATGTCGTGGCCTGGGTCGCGGGATTCTTCGCGCCCACCTTCGCTCGTCCTGTCGGCGGCGAGGCCCGCTGGTGCCCGCGGTGGACGGAGCACCCCGAGGCCGTCTACCGCCTGGAGGCGCTGTGGCGCACGTGGGAGGTGGCGCGGCGCGACCCGCGCACGGGCGCAGCGCTGTGGTTGCGCGACCACCTCGATCCGCAGCTGGCTGTCCTGCTCTCCTCGCGGGGCCCTTTCGCCCAGTGCACCCCGCTGCGTCACGAGGTCCCTGCCGCGCTACCCGGCGCCGGCGAGGGTTCACCGCCCGGCGGCTGAGCCGCCCTCGATCTCCACGCCGCAGCGGCGGCGTGGTGCCGGCGCGACCGTCCCGCAGTGGCAGCTGACGGAGCGGACGCGCCGACCAGCAGTCCCGGGACGACGGCGCTGCCGTCCTCCCCACGGCGCTGCTGGGTCCTTGTCCCGACGACCGACCCCGATCAAGAGCCTCGACAGGAGGACCTCGTGCAGTCTCCCCGCACTCGCCACCCGAAGGCAGCCCCCCACCGCGTCACACTGGCAGTTGCGACCGCGGTGGCGGTGGCTCTCACCCACCCCGTCACCGCTGCAGCCAGTGCTCCGGTCCCCAGCGGAGCCCCACCGAGGACGAGCGACACCTGGCTGTCCTTCACCGTCAGCGGCCAGGACGCCGCTACCCGCGTCTACAGCAGCGGCGTGCCCGGCGGTGGACGCCTCGTCTCCTACTGGCAGGCACCCGGCCTGGAGGGCGCGGCGGACAGCCGCCGGCTCACCCTCACCGTCGACGAGGAGGTCGTCGCCGCGCGCACCGCGAGCCTCGCGGACGGCGCCATGACCCCCGCCGCAGACCCCGACGAGACCGTCGACACCGACACCGACGGCTCCTCCACGACGATCACCGTGACCAGCGACAGCACCGCCGACGAGCTGTACCTGCTCCCCGTGAGCGCACCGGCCGCTGCGGACGAGGAGGACCAGGGCGTTCTCGACGAGCTGTGGAGCGATGTGCTCGACCTCATCGGCGCGTCCAGGTCGAGCGCGAGCGACGAGAACTCCTCGAGAGGCGACAGCGCCGTCACCGCTCCACCGGCCTCCGACCCGTCTCCCACCGCTGAGCGACCGGACCCGGACAGCAGCAGCGATGACGACGTCTGCCCGGTGCCCGAGAGCGACAGCACGCCGGACCCGGCCCCGACCGGTGCCGGTGACGAGGTCGGCGACAGCGCCTTCGACGAGTCCGCCGGTCAGGACCAGGCGGACGACTACGCCGTCTCGGACGGGCCGAGCGCAGCGCCCAGCTTCAGCCGCGCGACGCGCGAGGACGCTGAGACCACAGCCGAACCGTGTGGCGACCGTCCTGACGACGCCCCCTCGGTCGCTCCCTCGACCGGGACGCAGCGGCCCGATCTGGCGCCCGGTGACTGGGAGTCCGGCGCGGCCGGCGACCCCGAAGGGATCGCCGCGCTGCGCGGCGGACGACCCGCGGAGATCGCCACCACCTGGGCCAACGGCGGCACCACCGGCATCAACGTCCCGCAGCTGCAGGACGGCGGCGAGTACAGCGAGGAGAACTGGGACGCCTCGCTCATCGTCTCCGTCTCCCCCTTCGAGGAGGGCGGCAGCTGGGCCCAGGCCGCCGTCGGGGCCTACGACGCCGACTGGCGCCAGCAGCTCACCAACGTCAAGGAGGGCTGGGGCGAGCGTGAGGGCAACCTCTACCTGTCCCCGGCCTGGGAGCTGAACGGCAACTGGTTCCCCTGGGCGGTCACGAAGGCCGAGACCGCTGACTTCCACACCGCGTGGGGCCGCTACCGGGAACTGCAGCAGGAGATCCTGCCTGACGCGCTGCTGACGCTGACGTTCAACCGCGAGTCCAACGGTTACGACGGTGACGCCCGCGACCTCATCCCGATCGGCGAGATCGACGCGTACGGCGTCGACTACTACAACCACTTCCCCTACGCTTCCACCGCCGCCGAGTTCGAGGAGCAGCTGGACGACCGGGACGGCGGGGGCGGGCCGAAGGGCTTCAGCGCGCACCGCGCCGCGGCCGCGGAGGCCGGGGTCCCGGTCATTGTGCCGGAGTGGAACGGCTCGGCCAAGAACGGCGACTCCCCCGCCTTCGTCGCGGGCATGTACGAGCAGTTCCGGGCGCACGCCGGCCCGGGCGCGGGGCAGGTGGCCGCCGAGTCGCTGTTCGAGATCGACAAGGACGGCGGCAACTGGACCCTGCTGGACGGGACGAAGATGCCGCAGTCGGCAGCCACCTACGCGCGCCTGTGGGGCCAGTCGGCGGACTCGGCTCTGCTCGAGCAGCAGCAGTAGTAGTCACTCCCGGGAGCGCTGGAGCACCGGAACCAGCGCACCCTCGCAGAGCGGGACGCTGGCCCGCTCTTCCCCTCCCAGCCAGCGAGGGCTGTCAGTGGCCGAGCCTGCTGGGCGGTCTCGAGGCGCCATCGCGAGGCCGCGCAGCAGGCTGGAACGGTCACCCGGTCCGAACCCTGGACCCTCACCACGGCGCCTCATGTGCCCCTCCGTGCCCGGCCCCGCTGACTACCGACCGCCAAAGCCAGCCCGCAGGGGCGCACGCCGCGGCAAGGGACATCAACAGCTGTACGCCGGTCCACGGTCAGTCCTCACCAGCTCACCGGACGTGGGCGCGCCCTTGGGGCCGGCGGGCCGCACACGACAACCCTGGGTCCATCCAAGAAGCCGTTGCACTAGTGCTCCAGAGGAAGTAGCCAGGCGCAGATCACGGTGACGGCCAGAAGCGCCAGCGCGGTGATCGTGACCACGGGGTGGTCCTAGCGCAGCGCCCGGCTCTTGTAGACCAGCAGCCAGACGTTAGTGCGCTCGACGACCCAGCGATGCCGTCTGAGTCGTTGGTGGGGCTCGATGCCGATGCGGATGATGAGCGGCGATGTCTTGTCCGCGCAGTCGGGCACGACAGCGCCGGTTGTCGTCGCCCTTGTCGGCGTGCAGCTTGAGCGGTCAACGTCGGGGAGGTCCGCGGACGGTACCCTTGACGGCACGCTGGCTATCCAGCAGCAGGGCCAGGAGCATCGAGTCGCGCCGGTCCGCCCTTGACAGCACGGCGTTGCGCGGCACCCCGTCGGCAGAGACGAGGAGGTAGTACTTGTTGCCCAGCCTGTTTCTGTCGGTGGGGTTCGGTCCCGTCAGCTCGCCCCTTCTTCGCCCGGACACTGACTCAGCAGACACGCCCTAGTCCGACAGCCCCTACTGACCGAAGCGACCTAGCACGGTGCCGTTCAACCGCTCCCACACGTCGGCCTCTTCCCATTGGCGCAGGCGCCGCCAGCAGGCCCAACCCGAGCCGTGGCTGAGCTCGGACGGCGGCTTCGCCCAGCCGATGCCGGTGCTGAGCTCGGAGACGATGCCTTTGAGCCCCGCCCGGTCATCGTGGTGTGATCGCCGCGTTTATCCGTGCACCGCCGGCGGTGACGGCGGGATCAGCGGATCCAGTAGCTACTGCGCCTTTTGCCTGATCCGCTCACGCGGTGGCGTCCCGGACTTGGTGGCCATGTCGACCAGGACGCGCCGACCTGGGCGCGACGCGCCAGTATCCGGGTCCGACGTCTGCAACGTTCCCTAGAGGCGGGCGGTTCACTGAGCCTTTGTCAGTAGCGGTTCGCCAGCCAACTGAGGACGAGGGCTGTGGCGACGATGGTGGAGATGCGCCACGGGCAGAGGCTAACGTGGCGTAGGATCCGCCAGCAGGTCTTGAGGTGGGCGATGCCGTGCTCGACGAAGGCGCGGGCGGAGTTGACGTAGGAGTTCCAACCCTGCGTGCTGCGATCCGAAACCTGCGCCGCGCCTCGAGGACGTCGAGCAGAAACCCGGATCCCGGCTCCAGCGCCGATGTACGCCTCGTCGGCCAGTGTCGGCACGCCGTGACGAGCAGCGGCGTAGAGTGCCGGCAGGGCATGAAGGCACGCGGCGGTCAGGTCGTGGGTGCAGCCCGGTTCGACCGGTGAGACCCCGCCCCCACGCTCCGCGCGGGAGGTGCCCCCACGGCCGCCCATCGGCATCGGTGAGGATCTGCACGAGACCGCCGTGGTGACGGTGCCTTCCGGAGTACACCGGTCACGTCGACTACCACGATCGTGGACGCGGTCGGTCTCCATGAGGGTGCCGTCCAATAGCAGGTGCTCGGTTCCCTTATTCACCGCTTCGGCGACGACCTCGGGCAGGTCGGCTGCTTGAGCGGCGAGTACATCGAGGGCTTCGGGCAGGTAACGGTAGGCGGTCTTGAGGCTGGCGGCGTTGTCGCGGGCGAGGTCGGCTACCGCCGTGCGTTGGCGCTTGAAGCGCAGCAGCAGCACCGCCTGGGCGAAGCAGCCCAGCGACCGGCGTCCCCGGCGAGTACCAATACGGCCTCGATGAACGGACAGCAGACGGGCGACGGCCTGGGCAAGGTCGCGGGAGACGTCGAGGCTGGCACGATAGAAGAGCACGTAGGGTCCTGACGGGCGTGGTGGTTGAGCTTGGTCGCCACCACCGTGACCGACCAGGCCTTACGTGTCCCAACGCCTTCGACTCCGGGGTTCGACAGCTGCTTACCCTGCTACTGACAAAGGCTCAAGTGCACACGATGCCGCGCCGATGAGTGGCGTTTCGGCTCGAGCAGGTACGATCGGTGCCTCAAGGTTGCCGAGGTCGAAGACCGGGCCGCCCGCCGAGCGAAGGCCCCTGCCGGTGGCCCCGCCACGACGTCCTCGCCGGCGGCCGGTCCGAACAACTCCGTCGGCCTCGGCGATCTACTTGCAGGCTGGTTCTTCAGGGGTATCCTCCCGCTGCTTCCCCCAGGCGTCTCCACTCCAGTGATGGGCTCGAACTCCAGCTGGCCGTCTGCCTGGCGCTCGGACCTGAAGCTGATCAGCGCCTACTGGGCCCTCTTCCTGGCCGTGGCGCTGATCGAGATGTGCGGACCTCTCCGGCGGTTTCTCGCCGAACTGCTCGATCGCGTCGGAAATGTGCTCGGCTGGCGTTCACGGGCATCGCCACCGTCCTCATCCTGCTTCTACTGATCCCTGTCTTACTCATGGCTATCGGAGGCGTTTGCGTCGGCCTCGCATGGGTCGCCAAGGGCATTAGCTGAGTCGGGGACAGCTGGACCGAAGGCGATCAGGAGCTGGGACCCGAGCCGAGCCAGACCCCATCTGCCTGGATTGGAAAGGCGATGGCAACCGCGTATGCTTCGACCCCGAGATCTTGCAGCCGGTCAGCCCCTGATGAGAGGGATGTTCCTGGTGCAGTTCATCACCTACGAGGCGGAACTCTCGTCAGGAGCGACCGCCTGCTCCTGGGAGGAGTCCACTGAACACCGGACCGCCGAGCGTGAGCTCTACCTCTGCGATCGAGGACGTGTTCTCCGCCGCACCGTGTGCTGCTCCATCGACTCGTGTATGACGCCCCGCCTGGCCGTTACCGCACTCGTCGCCGGTCAGCGAGCCAGCAGGTCGCCGGGTCGCAGCACCGAGCGCAGCCGCCGAGCCCGAACTGGTCGTCGACGGCCTTGACGTCGTTCAGATCGATGAACACGAGCGCCACCCCAGACCCGGCAACCCAGCACGCCGCAGCGCCGCGACCTCGGCGGGCTCCCGGTGCGACAGCGACGCGAGGGCTGACGATCGGCTGGTGGACCGCATTCAACCGGGCCCGGCGTCGTTCCCCGGGGAGTCAGACTGCTGCGCCACCGCCCTGCCCCCGGCGTGTGATCCGTTCTGCTCACCTCGGGGAGGCCAAGGTGGGCTGTCGCGGTGGACGGGCCGGACCCTGCGCCGCCCCGGCAGGACCACAACCGCGGCCAGCGCCACCAGGCCCACCGCTGCCGCCGCCGGCGCGGTGACCGGTGCACCGCGCAGCCACGCAACCGGCAAGCCCACCCCCGGCACCCGCAGCCGGGCCACACCGTCCACCTCCTGCACGGACACCGGCACCGGGTCGGGCACCGCGTTGGCGTCCCCGCGCGTGACGAGCTCGTCACCCCGGCGCTCGCTCACGCGGTGGAGCAGGGTGCGGCCCGGGCGGTGCGGGTCGGCGAAGAGGACGACCAGTCCTGAGCGCAGCCGGTCCGCCGGCAGCGGCGCGGTGACGACGACGTCACCGGTGCGGAGGTTCGGCTCCATCGACCCGCTGAGGACGACGTGCGGGGTCCAGCCAGCCGCGACCGGCACCACCGACCACGTCAGCAGGCCGCAGACGGCGGCGAGGACCCCGAGGGCCCCGGCCTGCACCAGCAGCGCGAGCGCCCCCGCCCGGCTCGCTCCGCCCGCGACCGGCCCGAGCGCGGGCGTGCCCACCCGGCGCGTCATCCGGTAGGTCCCCCGACACCGGTGGCCGCCTCCCGCTCGGCGACGGCCGTCGCCAGCACGACCCGGTTCCGACCGCCCGCCTTCGCGGCATACAGGGCCTGGTCGGCGGCCAGGAGCAGGCCGCGCACGTCATCGGCGTCGTCCGGGTGCACGGCCACGCCCGTGCTCGCCGTCACCGGCACTGGGCTGTCCGCGGCCTCCACCGCTGCGCGCAGGCGCTCTCCGAGCAATGCCGCCCCGCCACGCGCGTCCGGGTCGGCGAGGACGACGGCGAACTCCTCCCCGCCGTACCGGGCCGCCAGGTCGTCCGGACCGCACTGCCGGCGCAATGCCTGCGCCGCGGCCCGCAGCACCTCGTCGCCGACGAGGTGGCCGTGGGTGTCGTTGAGCCGCTTGAAGTGGTCCAGGTCCAGCAGCACCACCGCGAAGGACGCCCCGTCCCGCTCCGCGCGGCCGGCCCAGACGTCCAGCACCCCGTCGAGCGTCCGACGGTTGCACAGACCGGTGAGGGCGTCGGTGGTGGCCTCCCGCCGCAGCCGCTCCACCAGCGCGGCCCGGGTGAGCGCGAGCGCGGTGTGGGCCACCGCCTGCTCGACGGCGCCCACCAGTCGGCGGTCCACACGACCGCCCCGGCCCCCGTGCTCCAGCACGAGACCACCCACGGATCCCCCGCGCTCGGGGAAGGAGACCACGACGACGTTGCGCGCCCCGGGCAGCACCCCGGCCAGCCAGGCGTCGCGCGCGGGGTCCAAGCGGGTGCGTAGCAGCGGCACCCGCCTGCGCACCGCCTCGGCCAGCACCCCACCCGGAGTCAGCTCGACCGGTGCGGAGGACACCGTGACACCGGCCGGACCCTCGAGGACCGTGACACCGGCGTTCCGCAGGAGGTCCCCGGTGCCGTGCCCCGTCAGGACGACCGCCGCCCGCACGGCGCCCAGCTCGCGGCGACACAACGCCGTCAAGGCCTCGGCGACCTCCCGCACGCCGACGGTCTCCTCCACCTCACCGGCGAACCGGCGCAGCACCTCGGCGTCGTAGCGGCGGCGCCGCAGCTCGCGCTCGTTGCCGGCGGCGAACGCCGCCGTCACCAGGCACGCACCCCAGAGCGCCCCGAGGCCCGTCGCGAATGCCGTCACCGGGAACGGCGTGTCGGTGGTGGCCACCACGCCGAAGACGCCAGCCCGGTCGGCCTCCACCACGCAGAGCAGCACGCACGACTGGAACAGCGTGACCTTCGCGCCGGTGCGGAAGGAGAGCAGGAGGGTGATGGCGAGCACGTGCAGCAGCACGATCCACCACCCCACCCCGTCCACACCGCCGAGCACGCGGAACGACCACCCCAGGTAGGCGCTGTCGACCAGCAGGCTGATCGTCAGCGCCGCGAGGACGACGCCCCGGCGCGCCCCGCTCGTCGCCAGCGTGCTCAGGACCGCCGTACCGTGCGCAAGCGCCGGTAGGACGACGGACACCGCGGCCGCTCCCGGTGCCACCGTCGCCCACAGGAGGACGGGCAGCATCGTGACCAGCAGGCGCGCGGCCGCGGTCCAACGGGCTCGCTGGGACAGCGGCACCAGGTCCGCGGAAAGGGCTGTGCGTCGTCTCACGGGAGGTCCTCCATCGTGGGCGGGTCCTCGAAGGGGAGGTCGGGGTCGGGGTGCACGGGGGCCAGTGCGAGCTTGGGGTCGCGACGGTCGAGCTGGTCCTGCACCAGCAGGAACAGCAGCAGTAGGGCACCACCGGCGACGAGGAAACCGCTGTGCCGCAAAATTTCCGAGGCCGCTTCCAGCAGCCGGTCCAGGACCGTTCCACGGATGTCCGCGGACGATCCCGTGCCGGCGTCGCCCGACCCGGCGGGGGTGCAGTTCCCGGACTGGCTCGCGGTTCCAGAGCGACCTGGCGTCGCCGGGCACGCCGCTGCCGTCCGCCCGCCGGGGCCGGCGAAGGCGCCGCCTGGAGACGTCGGGGGCATCGACGTCGGGGACGCACCAGACGTCGCTGCCAGCGTCACCGACGCCGTGGGCGTCCTGGTGGGCGTCCTGGTGGGCGTCCTGGTGGGCGTCCTGGTGGGCGTCACCGACGCGGTCGGCGTAGCCGTGGACGCAGGACTCGACGCCGTGGGCGCACTGGTCGGGGCGGGAGGCGCCGTCGTGGGCGCCCCCGTCGGGCTCGGCCCGAGCGACGGGTCCACCGATGACGTGGGCGCCCCCGTCGGGGTCACCGACGGGACAGGGATCACCGTCGGGGTCACCGACGGGACAGGGATCACCGTCGGGGTCACCGACGGGACAGGGGTCACCGTCGGGACGGGGGTCACCGTCGGGACGGGGGTCACCGTCGGGACGGGGGTCACCGTCGGGACGGGGGTCACCGTCGGGGTCACCGACGCGGTGGGCGACGCGGTGGGCGACGCGGTGGGCGACGCGGTGACCGGGGTCGCCAGGGACCAGACGAGGTCGGCGTCGGCCGTCGCCCCCTGCGCTGCCGGGTCGTCGGCGACGGCCACCGTAATCCGGAACGTCCGGCTGCCGGGCTCGCCGCCGGACCACCCGGTCGTCGTCCCGGGGTCGGAGGCGGGGGCGGCGCCGAACGCGCTCAGCGGTCCCCGGTGCACGAGGGTGCCGCCAGTGAAACCCGCGCAGGAACCCACGCCCGTTCCGCCGGTGCCGACCTCGACGGTCACCTCGAG
This sequence comes from Kineococcus haloalkalitolerans, assembly GCF_050871905.1. NCBI lineage: Bacteria > Bacillati > Actinomycetota > Actinomycetes > Kineosporiales > Kineosporiaceae > Kineococcus > Kineococcus haloalkalitolerans. The sequence goes on along the minus strand of NZ_JBJLSH010000004.1, from coordinate 96,812 downwards.
CAGCGGCGCCAGGGGTCCGGCGACGCCCGCGGCCCGGACGTGCACCTCGGCGCCCGGCTGGTCGCCGGGAGAGGTCACCTGGAGGCAGCGGGACTCCGCGCGGCCCGGCACCATCGCCGCGGCCGTGAACAGCGGTGCCCCGCCGTCGTCGAGGCCGAGGGACGCGACGCGCAGCACCTCGAGGCGTTCCTCGTCCGCACGCGGTGCGAGCAGCACCCCCAGCAGTAGGGCGGCGAGGGCGAGGGCCGCGGCGAGGGTGCGAGCGGGCAGGCTGCGGCGCGCCACCACGGACTCCCCCCTTCCCCGGGCGCACCCCACGCCTCCTGCGGTACATCGGCGGACCAACGGTGCCGCTGGAGGCGGGTGGGCCGATCGAGGCACGGGCGTCAAGGGCCACCCGGATCACACCGATGTCCTCGAAGAGGTGATGGCGGAGCAGGTTCGCTGTCGGCACGAGATGACGGAGGTGCGGGATGGCTCACAAGGGTGCGCCCGGTGGCTGGGTGCTCGCTTGCGGACTGACCGCAGGGGTGATGCTCAGCGGGGCTCTGGTGTGGCAGTCGTCGTACGCAGCCTTCACGCAGGAGACCAGGAACGACGGCAACACCTTCCAGGGCGGCCAGGTCACGCTGGGGAACAACCGCACCGCCACGACCGACGTGATGTTCGACAGCACCGACGCGCCGATGACGCCGAATAACCCCCGCAAGCGGTGCATCACCGTGACCTACTCCGGGAACGTGGGCGCCACCGTCAAGCTGTTCGGCACCGCCGGCACCTCGGACCTGGCCCCCCACCTGAACCTGCAGGTGGAGGCCGTCACTGCTCACAACCTGGCCGACGGGAGCGCCTGCGACGGCGCCACCCCGGACACCGGGGTCGGCACCGCAGGCGTCCTCTACAACGGCACCCTCGACGGCTTCACGACCAGCCACAACTCCTACGCGAACGGGGTGGACGGCTGGACGGTCACCGGGACTGGCAGCGTGTCGCGCACCTACCGCTTCACCGCAACGCTGCAGGACGTGAACGCCGCCCAGGGCAAGTCGGCCACGGCGTCCTTCAGCTGGCAGTCGATGAGCTCCTGATGCATGTGGCGTCGAGGACCGGTCGCGTGGCCGGTCCGGGGAGGGGTTGAGTCCGGTCGAGGAGGGGCAGTGCTGGGTGCGGGTAGGTGGGCGGCCGGGGGCGTGGGTGTGCTGGCGCTCGCGCTGCTGGCCTGCGCCGAGGTGACGGGCGCCGCCTTCACCGCTTCCACCGCGGCAGGCGGCTCCGCCTTCACAGGCGCGGTGCTGGCGCCACCCACAGGGCTGAGCGCGAGCCGGGACTGCGGGACCGCGCCGGTGCTGCGCGACTCCACCATCGTCATCGGCAAGGCCGCCAGCGTGTCGGTGGCGCGTCCGGCCGGCACGGTGGCCGGCGACGTGCTACTGGCGATCGTCGCCCACCACGACGGGGGCAAGACCCCCGCGATGTCCGGTTGGACGCAGGTGCACGAGGTGGAGTACGGAGGCAGCGACGGCCTAGTCGTGGTGTTCCACAAGGTCGCCGGCAGCGCGGAGGCCTCCTCCTACGCGGTGACCGGTCTCGACGAGAACGACGGCACGGTGGTCACGGCCCTCGCCTACGGCGGGGTGGACACGGCTGCCCCGCTCGTCGCCTCCGCCGTGGTGCGGGCGACCTCGGTGGTGGCGCCCTCGTTGACCGCGACCCGGGCTCGCAACGTCCTCGTCACGGCCTTCGCCGCCGACGACTACGGCGATACGACCGCCTCCGGCGACGAGAACCAGACGCTGACGGCTTCGGCCGCCGCCGACACCACGCGGCAGATGGCCACGGCGACGGCACCGCAGCCGATCACCCTGCGCGTGCTCGACCGCGCCGTGGGCAGCGGCCCCACCGCCACGTCGACCGGAACGATCATCTCTAGCAAACCCCTCTACGGCGTCTCGGTGCTGCTGGCGTCGGCCACCGCGGGGAACGGAGCAGTCTCGCTGTCCTGGACGCCTACAACCGACACCTACGCGACCGGCTACGGGTTGAGCCGCGACGGCGGGGCCGAGACGTCCCTGCCCGGACGTACGACCTCCACCGCGACCGGTCTCGCGCTGGCGCCGGCGACGAGCGCCACCTACGCCCTGCGCTCCGTCGCGGGAACCTGGCGGTCCAGTGCTGCGACCGTGAGTGTCGCGGCCTGCTGACCCGCGACCGGCGCCGCCGTTTCGCGGCACCCACCCCGGCGGCCTCTCGCAGCGTCGGGTTCAACCAGCGGAGAGCGGGGCGTGGGCGACCAGGTGGACGCTGCCGCCGCAGCCGGGGCACTCCTCCCTGGGACGCCCGAGGTGAGCACCGCGGGTGCCGCCCATCCCGACTTCGACGCGGCCGCCCGCGCGGTGCCGGAGCTGCCCCGGGAACTCACCGGCGTGCAGTCGCGCAGGATCGCCGCGCGGTGGAGGACGAGCAGGTCATCGTCGTCGCCCAGGAGGGCCCGGGTCCAGCGCAGCTCGCTGTCGACGGCGCTGAGGGTCCACCTCGGCGTTCCCTAGGCTGACAGCATCGAACCGACCTGATAGCCGTCGCCACGCGCACCACGACCGGCGGGCCCGGCTACATCCGCGGCGCCGACTTGAGCCCGCTCCTGGGCTGAACCCCACCGCAGAAGGCGCTGGACGGGTAGACCGCCCAGCCGGCCCGCGCGAGCTTCCGGTCCCGCCTCCGACGGGGTCACCGTCATCGGGGAGTTCCAGACCGGCTGACAGGAGTCACCGCCTCTCGACCCACGAGTCCGGGGGAGTGGGTCATGATCAATCAGCCACTGCCCGTCACGCGCCACTCACCTGGCCCCCTCGAAACCGCGACGTCAAGGCAATCCACCCCGAACAGCTCAACATCTCCACCCGTCCGCCGATCCTGGAGAAGACGTCGGCTCCACCGGCGTCGCAGCACCCGTCGCAGCACCCGTCGCCTCAGATGCTGCAGCTAGAGCCGCACCCATAGTGGACGGCTCGGTCAACGTCCTATGTGTCGCTCCTCCCGTCTCCACAGGCGGAGGATAGAGGTCCCACAGTGCACAAGTTGGGACCGGAAGTGCCCATTTGGGGTCTGTAAGTGCAGACTCGTTGGGGTCTTCAGCAGGCCAACTGATCATGCATACCTCTGGCACACTCGTCGTCGGCGTCCTACCGTGATCCTCAGCAGCTTTTGCAGTCCGCTAGCCATTCACTTAGTGGCTTCGAGCAGTCTCAGGGGAAGTGCCGTGGCTGTCCTGCTGGACACCAGCTCCTTGCCGCCGCGTGAGCGGGCCGACGCTGGCTGGCTGCTCCACCTTGGAGACTGCTGTTCCCAAGGCCCGCGTCTGGGCGCCTGAAGGTGCTTCCTCCCGCATCGCCCGCTGGGACCTGGGACCTGGGACCGGGAGCCCACGTCAACCACCACGACTCGCACGGACACCGCATCACCCGCACACGCCGGCACCTGACCTCCGACACCATCGAACGCATGTCCGTCGGGGTCACCACGCGCAGCTCAATGCTGCTGCACCACCGCGACGTTCTACTGGGTAATCGGGTCGGAAAGCTGCAACTGCTCAACCTCAACTCGCCCTACGGCTTGTTCATCGAGGGCGAGTCCTCGGTCCATGCCATCACCAACGATTACTCCCACCTCGGGTTATCGGTGGAAACCGCGCGCCGAGCTGTACCGTTGATCTCTCGGAGGCCCCTGTACTCCCCAGCACGCCGCCACCTGCTGGAGTTGCCCGACGCGGTGGCCACCCTGCCCGCTGGGCCTGCACTGGGGATGCTGGAAACCTCCACCACGGAGCTGGTGCGGGCGCTCATCGCCTCGGTCGCGACAGTTCCCGACCACGCGGCGAGCGAGGCGCTCCACGAGTCGCTCTTCGTGCGCATGACCACCTTCATCCAGCAGCATTAACGCGACGCTGACCTCACCGCCAACCGATTGGCAGTGCAGTTTGGCGTTTCCGTCCGTGCCGTGTACGCGACCTTCGCCCGCAACGACGAGTCACTGGCGGAGTGGGTCGTCCGCGGGTGACTCGAAGGCGCACGGCACGACCTGGCGACCCGCGCCCGCGACTGGGGAGCTGGCGGTCGGGTCGCCGCCGCCTGGGGATGCAAGGATGCACGGCACTTCGCCCGGCGCTTCCGCGATCAGTACGGGATGTCTCCGCGCGAGTGGCAACAGCACTGCGTGGCATCGTCGACCGGCAAGTAGGCAGCAAGTGAGCATTCGTCGGCAGCGCGGTGGGATGCCTACATGAGCCCGAGACCGAAGGCGTTGAGGCACGTGGGGCCGGGCCGGCCACAATGATGGCGACCCAGCTGACTGCCATGCCCCTCAAGACCCTACGTGCTCTCCTATCGCGCCAGCCTCGGCGTCTCCTGCAGCCTCGATCAAGCCGTCGCCCGACTGCTGTCCGTCCACCGCGCCCGAGTCGGTACTCGACGTGGACGCCGCGCACTGGGCTGCTTTGCCCAGGCGGTCTTACTGCTGCGGTTCATGCGCCAAGGCGCCGCGGCCCCTGACCTGGCCCGCGACAACGCGATCAGCCTCTCCAGCGCCTACCGCTACCTGCACGAAGCCCTCGACGTGCTCTCCGCCCCAGCCCCCGAACTGCCCGCCGTCCTGGTCGAAGCGGTCAGTGCAGGAACGGAGCACTTGCCGCTGGACGGCGCCCTCATCGAAACCGACCGCGTGAATGATCGGGGTGACCGGTGGTACTCCGGGAAGCACCGTCACCATGGTGGTCTCGTGCAGGTCCTTACCAACTCTGATGGGCGACCGTTATGGGTGTCTCCAGTGGAGCCGGACTGCACGCATGACCTCGCAGCCGCCCGCATGCACGCCTTGCCGGCGCTCTACCGCGCGGCTCGTGCTGGCGTTCCTACCTTGGCCGACACAGCGTACACCGGCGTCGGGGCCGACATTCGCGTTCCTATTCGTCGTCCTCGAGGCAGTCACGTTTTTTGACCGCACCACGCGGAGCTGGAACTCCTACGTCAACGCCGAACGCGCCTTCGTCGAGCACGGCATCGCCCACCTGAAGACTCGCTGGCGAGCTTTACGCCGTATCAGCCTCTGCCCGTGGCGCATCACCGCGATCACCGCCACAGCTCTCGTCCTGAGTCGGCTGGAGAACCGCTACAAACTAAGGTTCACTGATCGCTACGCACGCGCAGCGAAGCGAGTCACCTTGATGATCCATGATCATCCGCACCGCGCGGTCCTTGACCCCGGCCGGATGCTGCCTGCGCGTTATCGCCATTGTGACCCATCAGGAAGCGGCATCGAGGCCGTGATACTTGGTATCGCGGCACAGCAACGAGCGCTGGGTTGAGCCGTCGCACCAGCGCGTCACACCCACGTAGCGCGTGTGATGCATGCTCACGGCGGATCAGCGCGCCCAACCGTCAGTCATCGGTGGTGTAGGTTTCGACGACCCGCGAGTCGTCCCGCCGCTCCAAGCCACTGTCGGCCGCCTGCAAGAAGCGACGTCGAGCGGTATCGAGCAGTGGCGTCTGCGCACCGACGTCGGCCGCGGCCTCGGTCACCAGCCCGGAGTCCTTGACGAAGATGCCGATGGTGGACATGACCTCCACATCAGTGTCCTGCAGCATCCGCGGTCCACGGTCGCTGAGCATGAAGGATCCGGCTGCCCCGGAGGCGACCAGCGGCAGGACACGTTCGGGGTCCAGACCAAGACGTTCAGCCAGGGCGAGGCTCTCGGCAGCGGCGACGAGGTGCACCGAGCACAGGTGCTGGTTGACGAGCTTGATCGCCTGTCCTTGGCCCAACTCGCTGCCCACTTCGCGCACGGTGCCGAAGCGGTCCAACACGTCACGCACGGCTGTGAGGTCGCCGTCGGCGCCGGAGGTGAACAGGGTCAGTGTCCCGGTTCTGGCGCGCGCCACACCGCCGGTGACCGGCGAGTCGACGACACGTGCACCAGCCTGGACCAGGCGTGCCCCCTGGGTACGGACCGCATCCGGGCCCACGGTGCTCATGATGATCCAATGCTGCCCGGACAGGTTGGCCTTCGAGGCCAGGGCGGTCGTGACGACTTCTTCGAGTTGCCCAGGCGTAGCGACCATCACCACGGCGACCGCGGGTCGGTCGTCGTCGGGGACGGCGTCGAACGAGGAAGCGATCACGACGTCGTCTCGTCGGCTGAGTTCGGCCGAGGGGCAGGGGTCCACCGCGGTCAGCCGGCGGCCGGTGGCGAGCAATCGCAGAGCCATCGGCGTGCCGATGGCTCCAGTGCCGATGAAGGCGATCGGTGAAGCAGGCGTCAACGCGGACATGTCAGCCCTCCCGGGGAGAGACGGGTAGATCGGATGCAGGTTCACGTGCGCTCGTGGTCGCGACGGATCCGCCCGCAGCTGCCCAGCGGTGCGGTGGCGCAGCTTCGGAGACTTCGCGGTGGTGGCTCGTCCGTGGTCAAGAGTGGTGCTGTGGCGTCCTCGGCTGAGAGGCCGGCTTCGCGCTCCACGGCGTCGCCGGCACATCGCCGGCGGAAGTCCGACACGTGGTCCTCCAGCACGTGGCGCGATCGAGCCTCATCACTGCCGGCAGGGGCACACCGGCACGTGGTCAGGCCACTGCATGCGCAAGCTGGCGCACTCGGGACCGGAGGTGACGATCTTGAAGGGCGCGCCCACCCCGAACAGCGCGTCAGCGCGGGCGCTCGACCATGCGCGGGAGCCGTCAGGGAGCCGAGAGGGCACTGGCAGGCCTCCACAGCGGCAGTACTCTGATGCACACGGCTTGAGGGTCGGAGCGAGCAACGGACAGGGTCACCCCTGACAGCCGGAGTCGACGGTGACCTACTCCCCCACGACGCTGAGATTGCAGTCACGGGCGACGTCATCTCGCAAGGCGCGGAAAAGGATCCTGGCACAACAGCGCTCCATGCAACCGCCACCGGGGCGAGCCGACTCGATCGCCGCCACCTGGTTCGGCCAGCTCGGCAGTCGCTCACTCGAGGGATCCGCGCATCCTGCGGATCACCAACTGCACGGCTGTGTGATCGAGGTCACCGTCGCCGTCCTCGACCGCCCGCGCGAAGAGCTCGAGTACGCGATCAGTGACAGGCACCTCTATCCCTGCAGCTCGCGCTACCTCCTGCACAAACCCGAGGTCCTTGACCTGGTAGCGCGAGGTGCCGCCAGGAGTCCAGTCTTCCTCGACCCAGTGGTGGCCCTTCTGGCGCAGGACCTCGGAGTCGGCCAGTCCGCCCTGGAGCAGTTCGCGCACCACGGTGACGTCGAGCCCGCTGGAGCGAGCCAACCAGAGCGCCTCGGCGACGGCCGCCACGGTGGCGGCGACGACGACCTGGTTGCAGGCCTTGGCGAGCTGCCCGGACCCGAGCGGTCCGAGGTGGAGCACGACGGCGCCGAGGGCGTCGAGCACCGGAGCGACCTCAGCGACGTCGGCCTCGTCCCCACCGACCATGATGCTCAGCCGAGCCTCCGCCGCGCCCTGCACCCCGCCGCTGACGGGTGCGTCGACGACGCGCACCCCGTCGGTGGCCACCTCGTCGGCCAGCTCGCGGACCGCCACCGGCGAAACGGTCCCCATGACGATGAGCAGCGGCCGAGCCACTCCGGTCGTCCGCCACCCCGCCAGCAGGCCGGCTGGTCCGCTGAGGACCGCCCGGACGTCGTCGACGTCGGGCAAGACCGTCAGCACGACCGGCCGGGCCGCGCCGGCCGGATCGCCGGCCACGGTCACCCCGGCGCCGCGGAAGCGGTTCGAACGCTGCGGTGAGCGGTTCCACACGGTCAGGCGGGCACCGGCAGCGTGCAGGACGTCGGCCATGGGGGATCCCATCGCCCCCAGGCCCAGCAGTGCGACGTCCACCCCGGACGCGCCGGACGCGCGGTCCTCGCCGCCCCGGCCAGCTCCGCTGGGCGTCGTCACGGCGCCACCGCCTGGCGCGCCATCTCCTCCGTCTCGCGCCGCAGGGCGAGGGCCTGGTCGAGGGACTCGTCCAGCTGCACGTCGGAGGTGAGGACGACCTCGCCCTTGGCGACGTCGCGGAGCAGCGGGACGTGGTGGGCGAGGGCGACCGGCAACGCACCGCGCTCGACCGACCAACCGGAGGAGACGAGCTTGCCGTACACGGCGTAACCGCCCTCCCCATCGAGGGTGTCACCGGCGACGAGGTCCTTCTTCGCGGTGGCGACGACGTCGGCGTGGAAACCGCGTGGGCTTCCGGTGGCGACGCCGCGCAGCGCCGCGTTGGCGATGGTGACGTTCAGCTCGAGCCCCACGTAGTGGTACGGGCGGTAGAGGGCCGCGTACCGCCCCGAGGGGTCGGGGTGCCACGGGTACTCGGTGAAGCAGTCGGCCACGTAGTCGTTGGTGGCGCGGACGACCACGAACACGCCCTCCTGGGTGTTGTGCGGGATCCACTCGCCGTCGCGCGTGACGCTGGACATCACTTCGACGGTCCCGGAGTGGGCCAGCACGCCGCCGTCGGCGACAGGACGGCAGACGGTGGCGATCTCCTCCAGGCTGCCGGGGGTGAACGTCAGCCCGTCATCAGACGGGCGCAGGCCGGCCGCGTTGGCGACGGCCGCCATCTCGATCGCAGCCTTCGTCCCGTCGCGGAACGAGGTGTGCATGTAAGGGTTGAGCTGCCCGGAACTGGTCAGCTCCTCGGAGAACTCCCAGTTCTCCCAGACGTTGTCGGGGTTCATCTCGTGGTAGTGCGGCAGGTACTTGGCGCCCTTCCCGGCGCACACGACCTCGAAACCGGACGCACGGGCCCAGTCCACCAGTTCCCACACCAGGGCCGGCTGGTCTCCGTAGGCGAGGGTGTAGACGACTCCGGCGTCGGCCGCGCGCTTGGCCAGGGCGGGGCCGGCGAGCGCGTCGGCCTCGACGGTCACCATGACGATGTGCTTGCCGGTCTCGATGGAGCGCAGTGCATGCTGGATACCGACGACGGGGTTCCCGGTGGCCTCCACGACGAGGTCGATGTCGGCGTCGAACAGCTCGTCCGCCGAGCGGACGACAGCCGTGGCCCGGTGGTCGAGGGCGGCCGCGAGGTCGTCGACGACGTCCTCGGCAGGCCATCCGACTCGCGCGAGGGAGGTGCGCGCGCGCTCGGTGTCGAGGTCGGCGACAGCGACGACGTGGATGCCCGGAAGCCCCTGCGCTTGGGCCAAGTACATGGTCCCGAACCGGCCGGACCCGATGAGACCGACGCGCACGGGGCGCCCAGTGGCCTCGCGCTCCTCGAGCAGCTGGGACAGGTTCACAGGGTCCTCCTCGGTGACGGGTGCCGGGAACGGCTCCGCTCGACGCGGGCCGAGAGGCGATCCGACAACTGTAAACGGTTTCACTTTGTTTCACAACGTCCACCGCCGGTATGGTCGGAGCCGGCGGATCTCAGTACGGGAGGCAGCAGGTGTCCAGGTCAGCGACGATCCGTGACGTCGCACGGGCCGCAGGGGTGTCCACCGCAGCGGTCTCGCGAGTGCTCAACCCGGGCAGCGGTGCAGTGTCCTCCTCGACCCGCGAAAGGGTTCTCGCCGCAGTGGAAGATCTCTCCTACCGCCCGCGCACCGCGGCGCGGGAACTGCGCGGTGGGGCGCGGCCGACGCTCGCCCTCGTCCTGGCCGATGTCACCAACCCCTTCTTCGCTCAGCTGGCCGACCGCGTCGTCTGGGAGGCTCGCAGCCACGACGTCACGGTGCAGTTGATGACCACGCGCGAGGACCCGACACTGGAAGCCGAGAGCCTGACGGCACTGCTCCAACGGCGGATCGGCAGCGTCATCGCCACCCCCACGGGCGGGAACGTCGAGCGGTGGGAGGACCTGCGTGAGGCCGGGACGTCAGTCGTCTTCGTCGACCGCCGCATCGAAGGTTTCACCGCCGCGACCGTCAGCACGGCGGACGAGGAGTCGGGTCACGCGGCGGCCCAGCACCTCCTGCGTCTGGGGCACCAGCGCATCGGCGTCATCGCTGGCCCGTCCACCACGTCGACCGGCCGGGACCGGGTCACTGGTCATGCCCGCGCCCTCACCGAGCACGGCCTCACCCCCGATCCCTCGCTCGTGCACCAGGTGCCTTTCCGAGGCGACCAGGGCGCCGACGCGGTCAGCGCGCTGCTCGACACGGAGGACCCGCCGACCGCCCTCGTCGTGGCCAACACGGCCCAGGTGGTCAGCTCGATGCGGCGGCTGGCACTGCGAGGCGTACGTACCGGGCAGGACCTCTCCGTCGTCGTGTTCGACGACAACCCGTGGACCGAGCTGCACACGCCGGCCCTCACGGTCGTCCGCCAGCCGATCGGCCTGGTGGCCCGACACGCGGTGACCCTGGCGCTGCGCCAGGACGCGAGGGACCAGGTCCGCGTCAGGGCGGACCTGGTCCCTCGCGCCAGCACGGGTCTGGCGCCGGCAGCGAGCTGACGACGCGCGTCAACCCCGGATCTGCGCCACCCACTCCTGGACCTGCTCGGGCAGGCCGTCGACGACCGGCTGCGTCGCCTCGACCCAGGCGGGCCGGTCGGTGAGGTCGTGGAACGTGGCGCCCTGATCGACGAGCTGCTGCTCATAGTCCTCGATGTTCGCCAACGTCGTCTCGGTGTACTCCTCGCCGACCTGGTCGGCGACGGACCGGATGACCTCCTGGTCCTCTTCCGGCATGCCCGCCAGCGCCTCGTCCCAGGCGATGAAGTGGTAGTTGGCGTACATGTGGCTCGTCCGGGTGATCTCCGGCGCGACCTCGTGGATGCTGTTGAAGAGGATCGCGTCGAGCGGGTTCTCCTGGCCGTCGAGGACCCCCTGCTCCAGAGCCGAGTACACCTCGTCGAAGGCCAGCGCCTCCGAACGAGCCCCGAGCGCCTGCCACGTCGCGAGCATCGTGGGAGCGGACGGCGTGCGGATGGTCATGCCGGACAGGTCCGACAGCTGCGTCACGGGCTGCTTGGTCGTCAGCTGGCGCGGGCCCCGGTACATGTCTCCGAGCATGGTGTAGCCGGACTCGTCCGTGATCGCCTGCTTGATCTCGTCGCCGAGCTCGCCGTCCCACACCTCGAAGAACTGCTCGGGGCTCTCGTAGAGGAACGGCGCGGTCTCGACGCTGGACAGCGGCGTGTAGGCCTCGACCGACAGCAGGCTCTCGATGACGATGTCGGTGCTGCCCAGCTGGAGCCCCTCGATCATCTGCTCCCAGGTCCCCAGCGTGGACGCCGGGAAGACCTCGACGGTGATGCGCCCGCCCGACTCCTCCTCGACCATCTCGGCGAACTGCAGAGCTGCCGTCTGTCGCGGGTCGGTCTCGCTGCCGGCGTGGCCGAGCGTCAGCGTCGTCGTCGCGGCCCCGGACCCCGTCTCGGCGGTGTCCCCGGAGCAACCGGTCAGCACCAGGACGGCAGCGCTCAGGCTGGCGGCGAGGGCGGTCGTGCACTTGCGGTTCATGAGTGGGTCACTTCCTCGTGAGCGGTGCGGGTTGGTCTGGTCAGGCGCCGAGGACTGACGGCAGCCACATCGAGATCTGCGGGATGTAGGTGACGAGCAGCAGCACGACGATCCCGGCGAGGATGAACGGCGCCACGGCGCGGACGGCGTTCAGGACATTGCTCCCAGCGATCTCCGCTGAGAGCAGCAGGCAGATCCCCACCGGCGGGGTGATGAGGCCGATGCCGAGGTTGATGACGATGATCACCCCGAGGTGGACAGGATCCACCCCGAGCTCCACCGCCAGCGGCAGCAGGATCGGCGTGATGATGATGAGGGCGGCGTTCGCCTCGATGAACATGCCCACGACCAGCAGCAGCACGTTGATGAGCAGCAGCAGGACGAACGGGTTGGTGGTGAGCGAGAAGATCGCGTCGGCGGCGGCCTGCGGAACGCGCTCCAGGGTCAGCGCCCACGAGTAGAGCTGTGCCGCGGCCAGGACCAGCATGATGAGGCCCACCATGAGCGCCGATTCGGCCATGGCGTCCTTGAGGCGGCCCACGGTCAGCTCGCGGTAGACGAGCAGGCCCACGAGCAGCGAGTAGACGACCGCGATGGCTGCGGCCTCCGTCGGGGTGAACACCCCGCCGCGGATGCCGCCGAGCACCAGCACTGGCAGGAAGAGCGCCGGCAGCGCGCGGTAGAGGGACGGCAGGACCTTCGGCACCTGGTCCCGCGGGGTCTTGCCCACTTCCGAGGGGTCGCTCGACGCCTCGACGGCCTCGCGGGTCAGCCCGCGCCGGCGCACGGTCAGGTGGACGACCACCATGAGGACGGCGATGTACAGGAACGCCGGGACGACCCCGGCGAAGAACAGCTGGCCGATGGACGTGCCGCTGACGACGCCGTACACGATGAGCGTGATGCTCGGCGGGAGGATCGGCGCGACCACCGAGGACGACGCGGTGATCGCCGCGGCGTACGCGGCCCGGTAGTTCCGCTCCTTCATCGCGGGGATCAGAACACGGCCGAGGCTCGAGATGTCGGCCACCGCCGACCCCGACAAGCCGCCGAACATCAGCGACGCCAGCACGTTCGTCTGCGCCATGCCACCGCGCAACCGACCGACGAGGGCGTCAGCGAGGGCGAGCAGCCGCGCCGTCATGCCACCCGCGTTCATGATGCCGCCGGCCAGGACGAACAGCGGGATCGCGAGCAGCGGGAACGGAGTGATGCCGGCGACGATGCGCTGGGCGCCGATCGTCAGGGGCACACCTCCGAGAAGGACGAGAGCCAGCATCGACGCGGCCGCCAGCGCGAACCCGATCGGGACGCGCAGCAGCATCGCCGCGCCGAAGTTGCCGAGCAGGACGGGACCCATGCCTCAGCGCTCCTGGTTCGAGGGGTTGGGGGGGTTCTTCTGGTTCTGCGGGGCCTGGGGGTTCGGGCGTGGAGCCGGCTCGTCCGTCACGTCCTCGGAGGCCACCGCCGCCCCCGGCGAACGGGGCGCGCGGACCGTGACCCACCACGCCTCCACCGCGAAGAGGAGCGAGAGCCCCAGCCCGACCGGCACGGCCAGCGCGTTCCAGCCGAAAGAAATCCCGAGGCCCGGCATGGTCCGCCGGAAGCTCGTCTCCAGCCCCTGGAACCCGTACCAGGTCAGCGCGGCGAGCGTGCCGCAGACGACCACGGCGGCCACGGTGTCGACCACGACCCGGACCCACCGCGGGACCGGCAGGTACTCCCAGATGTCGAGCACCATGTGCCGGCCACGGCGCACGCCCAGGGCGATGGCGAACAGGGCGAGCCAGACGAAGCTCAGCGTGGCCGCCTCGGCGGCCCAGGCAGACGGCGTCTCGACGACGTAGCGCGCCAGCACCTGCCAGGTCACGGTACCGGCGATGACCGCCAGCAGGAGCACGCACAGCGCCAGCAGTGCACGGTCGGCGAGGTCGAACACCCGCGCCAGCGGGTTGCGGCGCCCGCCAGCGGGCGCCGCGGCCACTCCGGCGCCCCTAGGCTGCACAGCTGCCGGCCGCGCCCCTCCACCCGGAGTCGTGCGTGGCTCTGCCTCGGACATGTCGACCCCCTCGTCGATCGAGCCCACGCGGACGGGGGCTCCTGTGCTCGTCAGCGGCCGGTCGATCACCGGCTCACCGTCCGCCGGTGACCGGCCCGCGCCTGAGCGGGCCCGTCGAGCGGGTGGACTGCGTCGTGCGGCACATCACACCAACCCCGACGCGTGCTGTCAACAGTCAGCAGTTCATTGACAGACCGGATGGCGCGAGGCAGAGTTCCATTCATCTGTTTGGTCAGACCATCAGACCAAGCGAGATGGTCGCCCTGCGAGGTCACACCACCCGCAGACCGCACCGCCCGAAGGCGAACCGCCCCGCGCACCGCGCCTCGACGAGGAGACACCGTGAACCTGCACACCTTGCTCACCGCCCGCACCGCGGATCGCGGCCCCGTCCGAGTGGGGGTGATCGGTGCCGGCAAGTTCGCTTCGATGTTCCTCACCCAGGCCGCCGGGTCGCCCGACCTGCACGTCGTGGGGGTCGCTGACCTGTCCCCCGAGCGCGCTCGCGCCTCGCTCACCCGCACCGGCTGGAGCGCGGACCGGTTCGCGGCCACCACGTTCGAGGAGGCTCTGCGGACCGGTGGGACTCACGTCACCGACGACGCCGAGGCCCTCATCGACGTCTCCGGGCTGGAGGTCGTCCTCGAAGTCACCGGCAACCCCGTCGTCGGCGCCCACCACGCCGTGCGCGCCATCGACGCCGGCCGGCACGTCGTCATGGTGAACGTCGAGGCCGACTGCATGGTCGGTCCCCTGCTCGCCGAGCGCGCCCGGCGAGCAGGTGTCGTCTACACGATGGCCTACGGCGACCAGCCGGCGCTGATCTGCGAGCTCGTCGACTGGTGCCGCACCGTCGGCTTCGACGTCGTGGCCGCCGGCAAGGGCACCAAGTACCTGCCCGAGTACCACGCCTCCACGCCCGACACCGTCTGGGAGCACTACGGCTTCACGCCCGAGCAGCTCGCGGCCGGGGACTTCAACCCGAAGATGTTCAACTCCTTCCTCGACGGTACGAAGTCGGCGATCGAGATGGCGGCGGTTGCCAACGCCACGGGACTGCGCCCGCAGGACGAGGGGCTGCTGTTCCCGCCCGCCGGCGTGGACGACCTCCCGCACGTGCACGTGCCCGCGGGAGACGGTGGAGTCCTGACGCGCAAGGGCACCGTGGAGATCGCCTCCAGCCTCCACCGGGACGGCCGCGAGGTGGAGCGCGACCTGCGGTGGGGAGTGTTCGTCACCTTCGAGGCGAGGACCGACTACGCCGTGCAGTGCTTCGCGGAGTACGGGGTCAAGACCGACCGGTCGGGCAGGTACGCCTCCCTCTACCGGCCGTACCACATGATCGGCCTGGAGCTGGGGGTCAGCATCGCCTCCGCCGTCGTCCGGGGCGAAGCCACGGGCGCTCCCACGCAGTTCCTCGGTGACGTCACCTCGGTCACCAAGCGGCCCCTCACCCCCGGCGAGGTCCTCGACGGCGAAGGCGGCTTCATGGTCTACGGCGCGCTGGCACCCGCCGCCGCGTCGCTGGCGGCACGGGCGCTGCCGATCGGCCTGGCCCACGGCTGTCGGGTCGTGCGCCCGGTCCCGCAGGGGGCGACGCTCAGCTGGGACGACGTCGAGGTCGACGAGTCGCTCACCGCGGTGCGGCTGCGTCGGGAGCTGGAGACGACCACCGCAGCGGCCGCCCGGCAGCACGCCCCCGCGTGAGCGTGCCGTACCCGGTGGGCGACGATCGGTCGGTGACCCGGCGCAGCGACCCCCGCGGACGACGACCACCCCGAGGCCGAACACGTCGGCCTGCGAGCAACCGGTGAAGGAGGAGTGGGAGCCGGTCCGCAAGGTCAGGGCACACGAGCAGGTCATCGCCGAGGTCGAGCGGCGGATCGTCAGCGGAGCACTCCGCCCGGGCGACAAGCTGCCCAGCGAGCGGGAGCTGGCCCAGGTCCTCCAGGTGAGTCGACCATCGCTGCGGGAGGCGCTCCGGGTGCTGGAGGGTCTCGGCCTCGTCGAGGTGCGCCGCGGCGGACACGAGGGCGGGTCCTTCCTCGCCGAGTCCGCCGGCTCCGGCGTCGCCAACCTCCTCCGTCTGGAGCTCGCGCTCGGGCACTTCAGCGACCGCGACGTCCTGCAGACGCGACTGGCCCTGGAGACGTGGGTCTGCGGCGAAGCCGCGCGACGGGGCGACGACCCCGCCCTCGCTCCCCTCGACCACGTCCTGGAGCGGATGGACGACCCCGAGGTCCCAGCGCAGGAGTTCAACCGGCTGGACGCCGCGTTCCACGTCGGCATCGCCAGGGCCACCGGGAACGTCCTCACCGCCCACCTCATGGACTCCCTGCGGACCGCCATCGAACGGCAGATGGTCGCCGCCTACGACCGGCTGCCGGACTGGCGGCGGACGGCGCGCACGGTCCGCGCGGAGCACCGGGCGATCCTGGCCGCCGTTCGATCAGGGGATCCCGAGCGGGCACAGGACCTCATCAGTCGGCACATCCGCGAGTTCTGGGAGCTAGCCGCGCGGTGAGGTCGGGTCGTGCGTGACGGCGGATCCCAAGCTCAGACGTCCTGGGCCGGGCGCATGCGCCGCGTCACCGCGTCGGCCGCCTCCTGCATGTGCCGGCGCAGGAAGAGACGCCCCTCCTCCGCATCCGAGCGGGCGACGATGTCGAGCACCGGGACGTGCCGCTCGACGGCCATGTTGGACACGGCGGTCTCCGTCCCCGCCGCGGTGATCGCCGCCCGGGCCTGACCGCTGACGCGCAGCCACGAGTCCACGAGGATCTCGTTGCCGGACGCCCGGCAGATCACCTCGTGGAAGTGCAGGTCCCGGGAGACCATCTCGGCCACGGACCCGGCGGCGGCCATGCTGCGCAACGCCTCCCGCAGCTCCTCCAACACCGCCGCGCGGTCAGGCAGAGCGCAGACGGCCTCCATCGCGAGGGCCTCCAGCGCCCCTCGGACGGCGAACACGTCCTCGACGTCGCGTACCGACAAGGACCGCACGATGAGGCGGCCCCGCGCGTCAGGGACGACGAGGCCCTCCTGCTGCAGGTGGCGCAGCGCCTCGCGCAGCGTCCCCCGGCTGACCCCCAGCGACTCGCTGAGGTCCGTCTCCGCCAAGTGGGTGCCGGGAGAGAGCTGGCCGTTGACGAGGGCCACCCGCAGCTTCTCCAGGATGATCTCGCGGCGCGTCGACCGCTCGACCTTGCCCAGCTGCGGCAGCGGCCGCGTCCCCAGTTCTGTCACGTGACGACAGTAGCAACGCGAGTCACACAATGTTGATGGTTGACTGTCAACAGCCCTCGTCGTACCTTGAGGCCTCCTTCGACGGAGAGGGCCTCATGCCTCAGCTGCACGAGCGGATCATCTGCTCCACCATCTCCTTCCGACACCAGCCGCTCGCGGACGCCCTCGCGACGATCACGGGTCTCGGGTTCACCGGGATCGACCTCGGCGCCTTGCCTGGCGTCTGCGACCATGTCCCGTACAACCTCGACCACGCCGCGGTGCGGTCCGTCGCCACCACCGTCGCGACCTCTGGCCTCACCGTCCGCTCGGTCAACGCCGACATCGGCGACCTCAACGAGCCTCTCGACGACCGGCGGGCCGCGGACCGCCGCGAACACCTGGCCCGGCTGCTCGACCTGTGCGCCGCCACCGGCGCCACGGCTCTCGTCCTGCCCAACGGGCGCCAGGACCACTCGCCCGTGCGCGACCTCGACAGCGACCTCGCCCTCGTCGCCGACCAGCTCACCGCCGCCGCCGAGGAGGCCAGCAGCCGCGGGTTACGCCTGTGGGTGGAGGCTCCGCACCTCTTCCGACTCGCCCACGACGTCGACCGCGCCGCCGCCCTCTACGACCGGCTACCGCCCGGCATCGGCGCCGTGTGCGACGTCAGCCACATCGTCGCCTCAGGATCGAACCCGCGCCGGTTCCTCGAGAGGTTCGGCGATCGCACTGAGCACGTTCACCTGCGCGACGCCTCCCCCGGCGACATCCACCACAGCATCGGCCGCGGCGACGTCGACTTCGCCGACACCGTCGCCGCGCTGGCCGAAACCGGGTACGCGGGTTCCCTCTCGCTGGAGCTGGAGACCCGCGACATCACCCACGCCGAACGGCCGGCCGCCGCGCTCGCGGCCGGTGAGTACATCAGTGACCTGCTGCGCGCCCACCCCACCCAGGAGAACCGACCGTGACCACGCAGACGTCCCCCGCCCAGAGCACCGCCAGCACGCGCACCGCCGTCGTGACGGGCGCCGCGTCCCCCCGGGGCATCGGTCGCGCCACGGCCCGCCGCCTCGCCTCCGACGGGTGGGCCGTCGCCGTCCTCGACCTCGACGGCGACGCCTCGCAGGCGACCGCCGAAGAGCTCACCGACGAGTTCGGCGTCCCCGCCCGGGGTTTCACGGCCGACGTCACCGACGAAGCCTCCGTCGACGCCGCGGTGGCGGCCGTCGAGAGGGATCTACCCGTCATCGGCGGCCTGGCCAACATCGCCGGCGTCACCTCCCCCACGCGCTTCTTCGAGACCACGCTGGAGGAGTGGAACCGCATCATGACCATCAACGCCACCGGCACCTACGTCGTGACCAAGCGGGTGGCGTCCGTCATGCGGGACAACGGCTACGGACGCATCGTCAACATGTCCTCGGTCTCGGCCATCCGCGGTGGCGGTGTGTTCGGCGGCGTGCCGTACTCGGCGGCCAAGGCGGCCATCCTCGGCTTCACCCGCGCCCTGGCGCGTGAGCTCGGCCCCGTCGGTATCACGGTGAACTCGGTGACGCCGGGCGTCGTGGACACCGATATCCGGGCGGGCTCGACGACCCCGGAGCTGGAAGCAAAGCTCTCCGCGGATGTCCCCGTCGGCCGCCAGGCCACTGTCCATGAGATCGCCGCCTTGTTCGCCTTCCTCCTGCGGGAGGAAGCCGGCTACATCACCGGCGCGACCTACGACATCAACGGCGGCAGCCACATCTCGTGATGCGCTGCAGGGCCACGAACATCGCGGCCCCAGTGGGCGCCACCAGCAGGATTCGACGTGCGGGGCAAAGTGATGCACTGTCCTTGGCCGTTCTGACAGTCCAGCGGCTGACATGTTCGAGGGGCGAGGAAGCACCCCGGTGCGGTGTGGAGCTGCCTGACACCGTTCGCTCCCCCCTCTGGATGTTCTGGTGCCTCCCAGCGGTAGTTGCTCTTCGTGTCGAGAGCAGGGCACGAGGGTGTATTTGCGAATTCATCGGTGGAGCCGAGGGCGGGTCTGGGAGCTGGTCCCTCCGGAGATGCGGCACTGGACCCAGACCTGTCCCGTCGGAGCCGTCAGTCGCGGCCACTTGTTCTCCCGGGCTCGTCGAGAACCTCGGCAGCCGTGACATCGACGGCCTCGTCGACGAAGCCGACGACCATCGCGGTTCCCTCGTGGTGGCCTCCTCGTCGGCGACCCAACACCGGTGGACCACGTCGGGCAAGCGCCTCTGCGGGCGGCGGATCGCCTCCTCCGGTGATCGAAGCACCACGGATTCGGCACCGACTGCCAGGCGATCGCGATGACGGTGCCGCCCAAGCCGTACTCGACCGAGGTCACGGACCGAGCGGTACGGATGCTCCTGGATCACCGCAGCAGCTCCTCAGTGCGCGCGGCGTGCCTGACGACCAGGAGGATCTCGCGGACGACCCAGGTAAGACATCGTGCAGGTGATCATGATTTCGCCGCGAAAGCAGACGGCACTTCGCGGTCAGCCGTTGGCAGAGACACAGAAGTGCTTCAGGCGGTCGATGCAGGGCTCAATGTCGTTGAGCTGCTCCTGGACGTGTGGGATGCCCAAAGACATCGGGGGTGGTTCTTCGTCAGGACACGGGTAGCAGTCGGCGTGTCCGGACGTCGGTGACTATCGCCGTATTGAACCGTCGCCGGCCGGTGGTTCTGCCGTTGCCGACGTACCGGGGTTCGACCCGGGGCGGGCACGCTCGATGAAGGGTTCACCCGCGCGTCGGTGACGATGATCTTGTCGCCGTCGGCGGTGGCCGAGACCCGTCCGAAGTTGTGTTGCCCGTCGAACTCGCACTGGACCGGGCCGAGCAGGGACGTACCAGCGCTGATCCGGGGGCCTGGATCGGCACTGTCCCTGCAGCAGCGCGCTGCCCTGTTCCCGAGCTCTTCGCTAGCCCAGGTCCCGCCTGACTCGCGCAGCATCCCCATCCCCGACAGCTTCGAGTCCTCGGCGACGTCCTGGCCGACAGCACGTCCGCGACGTCGATCGCTTCGACATCGCGTCGGTGTCGACTGACGTCAGCGTGAGCCCCAGCGCTTTGGCGGTCGAAGAGATGACGCCCATCGACGCTCACCTCAACGCCCGTACCGACGCCTTGACCCGTTTCGTGCACACCTCGTCCGGTCCCACCCGTGCCCGGGTCCTGGTCGCGCTACTCACCGAGGGCGCCTGTCTCCCGAGCCGGCAGAGCGCCCGAGCCTGACTTGCACCAACTAGTCCAGCCCGTTGGCCTGCCTGCGTGCCGGTCATGACCGTCCCTGGACTGCTGCCCGCGATCATCACCACCCGCCGCCAGAGCGGACCGTTCACCGGCGCCAGCGGCGACGGCTCGAGGTACCACTGCATCCCAGGTGTGGCGGCACCCCGGACTTTCCCCCTGAAGACCGGCGCGTGCACCACTGCCGAGCTCGGAGCCGAGTCCAGCACCGAGAGCGGGGAAACCCTACGAGCAGCGCGGACTCCTTTCTCTGCACCTGCGGCGCATCAACCGACCAGGAGATGAGGTATCAGCGCCTGTGCGGATGCACTCGGACCACGCACGTCTCCCTGCGCCGCGCGTCGTAGGTGTCGGCGGACGCGTCGACCAGCACCCTGACCTCATCGACCAGCTCGTGCTGCACCCCGCGATCCATCGCCACCACACCGACGACGTCGCCGAAGTCCACACCCGGCACCATCATGACTTCGGCGCTGTTGTACGCCACGTCCGGCCGCCCGCACTCGGAAACGGTGGCTGCCACGAGAACGGCGACTTGGCCCCTGTCGGAGACATCGCAACGCTGGGCGAGCACCCGCTGGCCCAGCCCCGCCGACTGTGCGAGGCGACCTGCCGTGGGGATCGGCGGATCCAGCCGTCCGATGGCCGGCCTGTCGGGCAGCTGGCCCGGGACGGTATTCAGGCGGTGACGAGGTCCATGGGCCGACGCCCGTCCAACAGAGCGCGTGCGCGATCAACGGCGCCGGCTTGCAGGGCAGCCAGGGACGAGCGCGACTTCCAGGCCGCGTGGGGCGTCAAGATGGCGTTGGGTGCCTGGCGCAGCGGGTTGTCCCGGGGCAGCGGCTCGGCTTCGAACACATCCAACGCCGCGCCGGCCACTCGTCCGCTGACCAGGGCTGCGGCCAGCGCCTGCTCATCGATCAAGCCACCTCGGGAAACATTGACGATGACCGGGCGGTCCTTCATCTCGGCAATCGTTCCCGAGGAGATCATGTGCTTGGTCTCCGGGGTCATCGGCACGTGAAGAGAGATGACATCGGATCCGCTCAGCAGATCTGCCAATGTCACAGCCTGGATGCCGTTCACATGAGCGATGGGGTCGTACCCCACGACCCTGGCTCCCACTGCGGCCCACCATTGCGCCACCATCCGCCCGATGCGTCCCATACCAACGACGCCCACGGTGAGGTCGCTGAGCACGGGAAGGTCCGCTGCGACCGCACTCGCCCAGGTACCCGCCGCGACGGAGGCCTGCCCGGCAGGGATGCGCCGGATGAGCGCCAGACCCATGGCGAAGGCGTGCGAGGCGACTTCTTCAGTAGAGGCGTCCGGAACGATGGAGATGGGCACTCTCGCCTGTGTGGCCGCTGCGACATCGATGTTGTCGTAGCCGATGCCGTAGCGCACAATGCCCTTGCACTGCCGCATCGCGTCGATCTCGTTCTTCCCGACTCGGGCATATGGCGTAACCATCACCACAGTCGCTGTGGGCATCGCCGTGCTGAACGCTGCCTGGTCCGCGGCGACAACGACGTCCAGACCGTGATCAGCGGCCAGTCTTAGCTCGCGCTCGACATCGGGGAACTGGTGGGGCGCGATGAGCAGCGTGCCGCTCGTGGGGCTGCCGGACATGACTCTCCTGAGGGATTGCAGGTGGATGGTGCCCCGCGGGCGCCGCTCGTGCGCCCGATGGAGATCACTCGATGGCACGCCCGATGCGGGTGTAGGTCTCCGCGCGTCGCCGCCGCAGGATGACCGCGTAGACGATCCCGATGATCAGCGAGGCGTAGGGGATCAGCAGCAGGAGCAACAGCAGCAGCGGCGAGCCGACCACGAGCAAATCCATGTTGAAAGTGGCCGTCAGCAGGGCGAAGCCGATGCCCACCAGGGCGATGGCGGGGGCGATCAGCGTGCGCCAGGTCGAGGCGCCGGTGTTGTTGCGTCGGAAGTAGACGATGATGGCGATGCCGGTCAAGGTCAACAGGAGCAGCATGCCGTAGAAGGCCACACCACCGGCTGCTGCGTACAGGGCGTTGGCGTCGCCACCGAAGAGCACGAGCACCACCAGGACTGCAAACAGGAGGGCGAAGACCGTCATCGCGGCGCGGTGCGGGGAGCCGTGACGCGGGTGCACGCTGGCGATGGCTCGCGGGAAGATGCCGTCCACGGCAAGCGAGTGGGTGTAGCGCGACAGGATGTTCTGCAGCGACAGCATCGAGGCGAAGAAGCTGGTGACCAGCAGGATGGCGACGACCTGGTTGGCGAAGACGCCGAAGTAGGTCAGCAGGGCGTTCGGCATCAAGGCGGTCGGGTCTTGCCCGGCGACCTCTACAGCGCGCGAGGCACCCACGGACAGGATCAGGGCGTAGGCCGACAGGGCGTAGAAGACTCCCAGGAATCCGACGGCGAGGTAGGTCGCGCGAGGGATGGTGACTTCAGGCCGACGCACCTCGTCTCGGTAGATGGCCGTGGCCTCGAAGCCGTTGAAGACGCCGATGCTGAACAGCAGCAGGACGCCGATGGAGGGGGTGATCAAGTCAGCGGGGTTCCAGGCGGCCAGCGACTGGCCTTCGACGCCCCCGCTGCCAATCAGGCGGATGTCGAAGACGGCCACCAGCGCCACCTCGACGACGAGGATGACCGAGAGGACTTTCGCCGAGAGCTCGACGTTGAAGTAGCTCAGGCCGCCGGCGATGACGAGCAGGAGGAGGCTCCACATCCACCAGGGTGTGTTGATGCCGTTGCCGAAGGCGTCCAGGAGGTTGTTCACGGCGATGCCGGAGACGACCAGCGCTGAGGTGATGTTGAAGCCGTAGGTCACCAGCGCCAGGAACGATCCGCCCAGGCCCAAGGGGCGACCCAAGCCCTCACGGATGTACGTGTAGAACGCCCCGGGCCGCGGAACGGCCTTCGTCATGGCGGTGAACCCGAGCGCGAACAGCCCGACGATGATCGCCACCAAGATGAACGCGGCCGGTACGGCGATGCCGAAGGAGATGTTCACGGACACGAATCCGTAGACCACGCCCAGGGGTGCGGTGAAGGCGAGGACCGTGAACAGCAGGCCCACAGTGCCCATGCGTCCGCGCAGGTGGAAGGTGGATCCTCCCGACTCGGGGGCCTCCCCGGCGGGGTCGGGTCGGTCGGGAAGCTGGACCTCTTTGGCTGACATCGATCGTTCTTCCCTTCGTGAGCCGGGCGGGGACCGTTGCGGAGCGCGTGGCGACACATGCCTGCTCGGCCGTGTTGGGCCAGGGTCGGCGGGAGCGGTGCAGACCCGCGCTTGAGTGCACAAGCTCGGGCTTGAGGGCTTTGCCGAACTGTGTCAGTTTGAGTCATGTGCGTAGTCCGTCGGCGCTCATCGCACGGTGGGCCACCAGCACCGTTCGCGCGGCACAGGTGCGCAGCCGCGCTCGGTGCGGCCCCCAGGCGGGCAACGGCCGGGGGCTGATCGATCGCCGTCCCTCCGCGCTTGTCCTCCTGGCCGCCGGCGGCAGCCGCGCGCAGAGTCACTCAGCCCAGCTCGAGGTCGAAGCCTCGGCCCTCGTACGACTCGATCTTGCGGTAGAGCGTCGAGCGACCGATGCCCAAGAGGCTAGCCGCGCGCAGCCGGTTGCCGTTCGCCTCGACCAGGGCGAGCCGGATCTGCTGTAGCTCGGCCTCCTCCAAACGCGTCAGGGGGGACGTCGCCAGTGACCGCAGGTGGACCTCCGACAGGTCGGCCAGGCGAGCCTCCTCGCCGGGCCGGTCCAAGGCCATGGAGGCGACTGCCTCGCGCAACTGGCGGACGTTGCCGGGCCAGTCCGCCGCGACCAGAGCGCTGCGGAGCTTCGCCGACAGCCGGATCGCCGGAGCGCGTCGTTGCCGCAGGAAGTGCTCCGCCAGTGCAGTGATGTCTTCACGCCGCTCACGCAGCGGCGGCAACGTCACCTCCATTCCCCGCAGTGCCGACACGATCGGCAAAACGTGATCACTGATGGCGTTGAAGGTGATGACGATCTGCGGTTGCTCCAGGAGGCCCAGGAGCGCGACCAGCTCCTCGCGGTACTCGGGAGCGCAGCGCTCGACGTGGTGCAACACCACTGCCGCACCTCGCTCGAGTGCGTCGTCGAGATCGCTGACCGTCGATGAGTCCCGAGCGGTGGCGCGGAAGTCGACGAGTTCGACCTCCGCGGCCAGCTGTGCCGCGATGGCCTTCGCGAGGTGCAGCTTGCCGGCTCCCTGCTCGCCCACGACGTAGGCCGGCATCCGCCGGCTGGCAGCCGCTGCTGCGGCGTCCAGCGCACGCCGAAGACCTCGAGTCGCGCCGACAAAGCCGTCGAAGTGAGCTGAGCGTGACGTAGGCTTGACGGTGAGCGAGGTGGGGGCGGCGGCGGTAGGCAGCTGCACGCGCATGACCGCCGCCGCACAGGCGCCGAGCTCGCCGAAGCTCATCGGTCTGACCTGGAGCGTGACTTCCTGACCTGCACTGACGGTCACGCTCCTCTGGATGGGGCTCTCGCTGGCTTCGGCCTCGCGGGCGAGTGCGGCGAGGACGGCGAAGTCGCTCTGGTCGAGCATGCTCAACGCTTTCCGGCTCGCGATGGTCATCCGGTCGTCCATCGCCACCACTGCGTCGGCTCCCCGCTTGCGCACCTCGCGCATGTACGCGGCCATAAGCGCTTGCTCACGGGCCGAGAGCCGGTCGGCGAGACGGCGGGCGATCTCAGTGGCGGCGCCGTTGACCAGGAGCAGCATCGACTGGGAGCTCACCGACCGGGCGACGTGCTCGGGGAGCATGATCGCGAGTACGCCGCGGATCGAGCGCCGGATGGGGTCGCGGATCGGCACGGAGGTGCAGTAGCTGCTCTGGAGCGCTTCGTTGAAGTGCTCCGCTCCCCAGACCTGGACTGCCTCGCCCTCCTCCAACGCGGTGCCGTCGGAGTTGGTGCCGATCAGGTCCTCCGCCATGCCGCCTCCGACGGTGGGGAAGAGACGCTCCGCACGCCGCAGCTCGGCGGCGCTGCCCCGGAAGACCGCCACCGTGCCGTCGGCGTCGGTGAGCACGACCGAGCCGCCCGCGTCAGCGCAGAGACGTTCCAGCTCGCCCAGTACCGGTTCGGCCGCAAGCAGCAACTGCTCGTCGGCGTGGGGGGCGAAGGGTTGCAGGAAGGAGCCGGCCGCGTTGACGTTGCACGCCAGACTGCGCCGCCAAGACCTGGCGATGACCGGTCGCAGCGCGCTGAGGTCCGTGCCCTCGGGATCACTCAGGAACTGATCACGCAGGGCGTGGACGCGTCTGTTCGACAGCTCGCCCGCACCCGGCACGATGATGTCGGTGTGACCGCCCGGCACCAGAGAGTTCACCGCCGCCTCCTACCCGCTGGCCCTCAGCGCATCAGCACGTCAAAACGTCAGTACGTCAGAAGGTGCTCGAGATCAGCGGACAGCTTACGGGCCTGCTGGCGCGCGAACTGCTGGAAGTACCACTTGCCCAGCGTCTGCTTGCCCGTGGTCCCGCTGCCCTTCCAGCCGCCGAAGGTCTGTGGGCCCGGCCACCACCCAGTGGTGGCGTGCCCGGGCACGTTCACGTCGACGCAGCCGGCCTCGATCTCGTCGAGGAACTGTCGAGCCTGCTCGACCTCACCGGTGTACACCCCCGCGGTCAAGCCCATGTCCGTCGCGTTCGCCACGCGCAGGGCCTCGTCGAAGGTGGGAACTTCGCTGATGGTCAGCAGCGGTAGGAAGTGCTCAACGTTGGCCAGGTCGTGCCCAGCCGGTACGCCGGAGACCACGGTGGCCGGAACGAAGTAGCCCTCCCCCTCCTGGGCGGTGCCGGTGGTGATGCGGAAGCCCTCCGAGCGCGCCCCCTCCAGGAGTCGTTCGTAACGGGCCGCGGACTCCGCGGAGACGACCGGGCCGCTGGCAGCGCCGTTGACGGCGGGGTCTGCCACCTTCAGCTCGCGCACCCGAGCCTCGACGAGCTCGACGAGGCGGTCGTGGGCGCCGGGGGTGACCAGTACGCGCGACAGGGCGCTGCACTTCTGACCGCTGAGGTCAAAGGCCGAGAAGACGATGCCGTCGGCGGCGACCTCCAGGTCGGCCGAGTCGGTGACCACGACCGGGTTCTTACCGCCCATCTCGGCGATCACCGGCCGGTAGTAGGCGCCGTTGGCGAAGGTGCGCACGATGGACTGACCCACCGGGACCGAGCCCGTGAAGCTGATGCCGTCCACGTCCGAGGCGGCCAGAGCGCGGCCGGGCTCATCGGCACCGTGGATGACGTTGACCAGGCCGGTGGGCAGGTCCATCGCCTCACACAGCTCGTAGACCGCGTGACCCGACCACGGTCCGTGGTGGGCGGTCTTGATCACAACGCCGTTGCCGGCCAGCAGGGCGGCGACCGTCGGCCCCGCGGCTTGCACGATCGGGTAGTTGAACGGGGTGATGACCCCGAAGACGCCGTAGGGCTTGAGCACCGAGTCGTTGGCCGCTCCCGACGGGTCGTCGGCACGACGGTCTTCGAAGGCTTCGGGCTCAGCCGCGTACTGGGTGTAGAAGCGCAAAATCTCCAGCACCTCGGCCCCCTCACCGCGTGCGCCTGCGTAGGGCTTGCCGATCTCGAGGGCGACACGCACCGCCCACTCCTCGAGGCGCGCCTCCACGAAGGGGATCGCTCGGCGGACGTGCTCGATGCGCTCGGCCACCGGCGTCCGCCGCCAGGCACGCTGCGCTCGGCGGCTGGCGGCGATCGCCTTGGTCACCAGCTCCGCGGGTGCGTCGTGGCAGGCACTGATGGTCTGGTCGGGGTAGCTGGGGTCTTCACGGCGCAGCAGCTCCCCGACGAACAGCTCGTGGCCGTCGACGACGTGAGGGACGGTCGGGTAGTCAGCGGCACGCTGCTGCGCGACCGCGGCTGAGAAGGCCACCTGAGTCTCAGTCTGGGTGTCCATTGCCATGTCGGGAAGTCTCCTAGGTGTCGGTGAGGCCTTCAGCCCTCGAGACGATGGTCACGAGGGGTCTGCTCACGACGCTAGGAAGCATCGGCCGCGCCGACTGTCCCATCCTGGGACGCACGCACGTCCAGGTCACCCGCGACGACGCTGCAGAGCGTCCCCACCTGCTGCACGTCCACCTCGACCACGTCTCCAGCGCTCAGCCACTGCGGCGGCTTGCGCTTGGCACCGATGCCGTCCGGAGTGCCGGTGGCGATGATGTCGCCCGGCATGAGGGTGATGGTCTGCGCGATGTAGGCGATGATGTGGGCGACGCTGAAGATCATGTGGCGGGTGTTCGAGCTCTGCATCACCACGCCGTTGACGCGGGTGGCGATGTCCAGCTGCTGGAGGTCGCCGACCTCGTCGAGGGTCACCAGCTCCGGTCCGGTAGGGGTGGACCGGTCGACCGCCTTGCCCATCGTCCACTGCGTGCCGCGGTACTGCAGGTCACGGGCGGTGACGTCGTTCAAGACCATCGCTCCCGCGACGTGCTCCAGGGCCTCCTCGGAGGAGATTCCGCTCGTCTGACGGCCGATGACCACGGCCAGCTCCCCCTCGAAGTCGAGCTGGGAGGTCACCTGCAGGCCGCCGATGGGCGTCTGAGGGCCGATCAGGCTCGTGGCGAACTTGACGAAGACGTCGGGATGCTGAGGCAGGGCACGGCCGGTCTCAGCGACGTGGTCGGCGTAGTTCAGCCCCACGCACAGCACCTTGTCGGGGTCGAGGACCGGAGGGCCGAACACGGCCTCGGTGACCGGTCGGCGCGTAACGCCGGGCCTTGCCCCATCGGTGACGGCGGCAGCCACCTCCGGCAGGTGGGTGCCGTGCTGCCTCAGCAGCTGGCGGATCGAAGGGTCGGGGCCCAGGGCGCCGAGGTCGGCGGCCGCGAGCGCCTGGTCGACATCGATGATCCAGCCGTCCACGACGGCCCCGGCGCGCCAAGTGTCCGCCGAGCGGTAGGTGACCAGACGCATCAGCCGGTCACCTCCGCGACCGCCTTGACGGCGTCCACGAGGCGCTCGGTGATGTCGGTGACCACGGCGGTGTCCATCGGCGTGGACAACGCCGCCAGGTTCGCCGAAGACAGCACCACTCCGCGCTCGTAGGCCGCCCACCACAGCTCGTGCTGGGTCGCTTCGGCGACCTTGCGCGCCCCGGCTGGGAACGGGCGGAGCAGCGATCCCCGGCCACGCACCTCCCACCCACAGGGCTGCAGCTGCTCATTGGCTTGCGTGCGCGCTGCATCACCCAAGGCGTTGAGGCGGTCGATCTGCGAGGCGGTCAGCAGGCGCAGAGCGGCGGAGCCTGCCGCCGAGCTGACCGGGTTGCCCGAGAAGGTTCCCGAGTGGACGATGCCGCCGGGCACCCAGGGGTCCAGCGGCTCCATGTACTCGTCCCGGCCGGCCAGGGCCCCGATCGGCAACCCTCCACCGATCAGCTTGCCCGCGGTCAGCAGGTCGGGGACGACGCCGTAGGCGCCGCTCAGTCCATGCTCGCCCAATCGGAAGCTGATCACCTCGTCGATAACCAGCAAGGTGCCGTGCTCACTGGCCAGAGTCCTGGCCTCGGCGACGAACTGGGGCGCGACCTCGACCAGCCCAGCCTTGTTGGGCAGGAGGTCGAGGATGATTGCGGCGTGGGAGGCCGGGCGCTGCGTGAAGGCTTCTCGCAGGGCGGTGAGGTCGTTGAGCGGTACCAGGGTGACGTCGTCGCCCATGGCCTTGGGCACGCCCTTGGACGGGCCACTCGCCAGGAGTGCGACGTCGGAGGACCCGTGGTAGCCGTCCTTGGTCATGACCACACCATCGCGACCGGTGACAGCGCGTGCCAAGCGGACGGCGGACATGACCGCCTCAGTGCCGGAGTTGGTGAAGCGGACCTGACCGAGCCCCGGCAGGCGCTGGAGCACCGCTTCGGCCAGGTCCCACTCAGCCAGGTTGGGGATGCCCCACGCAGAGCCTCGCTGCATCGCCCGGTGTGCCGCCTCGACGATCTCGGGATGGGCGTTGCCGTGGATGAGCGTGGTGAAGTTGCCGTTGGCGTCGATGAGCTCCCGGCCGGTGTCGTCCCACAGGCGCCAGCCCTCACCGCGCACCGCGTAGGTCGGCGCTGCGCCGACGTGGTAGGCCGAACGGCCGTAGCCGCCGGGCATCATGGGGCGACCGGCCGTGTTGCGACGGATGTGACGGTCTGACGATTCGGCCCGGTCACCGACAGATGTGATCACCATGACCTAGAGGCTAGGAACCTCCTCACGCCCGGACTGTCCTATTGCGAGACATCTCCCCCCGGTCCGAATCACAGCACCGTGCACTCGGCGACGACCATGACGGCTGAACCGGTCACCTTGCGCGACTCATCCGAGACCAAGAACACCGCAACCTCGGCCACCTCCTCGGCGGCGATCACGCTCAAGAGCCGGTAGCTCGCTGGGCGTCGATGTGGCGCAAGAAGGCCGCGTCGGAGAGGCCTGCCACCATCGGGGTCTTGCCCCCCGAACCCGGTCAGTTGGCGCCCATGTTGTGCTCAGCACGATCGACGGCGACGATCTTGGTGATGATCACGACGTCCCCTTGGTCGCGGAGTAGGGCGCGACGTCCGGTTCGGCCACCGACGAGTTCACCGACCCCCAATCGACGATGGCTCCGCCCCACTGCGCTGCAGCGCCGGCGCGGCTGCCTGGCAGCCGAAGAAGACGCCACCGAGGTTGGTGTCGATGATGCGGTCGAGGCCTTCCTCGTTGGGCTCGAGCAGGGGAGTTGCGCGCAGGTAGCCGGCGTAGTTGAGCATGGCGTGCAGGCGACGCACTCCCCTGACGTCGATGTCTGCTGGCACTACCTGGGCGCCGTAGCACACCGGCGGGCGGACCGCGGCTACCCCTGCCACGGTCCGCGCCCGTTGCGATCGCCACCTTGCCCTGCAGTCGTACGCTCATGCCTCGCCCGTCACCTCACCCTTGCCGATGACGGTGATGGTGACGCTGGCCCGTCCGGGACCCCGCCAGTGTCCAATTCTGGTACATACAGGTGCGGCATGGACCTCTAGCCTCGCTGGGCGGCGCCGCTCCCGGCGTCGAAGCGTCGACGTTTGGAGCTGAAGTGGGCCGCGTTCAGGACAAGGTCACCATCGTCACCGGTGCCGCCCGGGGCCAGGGCGAGTCTCATGCTCGCCTGTTCGCCCAGGAAGGGGCGCGGGTTCTGCTGACCGACGTCCTGGACGAGCTGGGCGAGCAGGTGGCGGCGCAGCTGCGGGCCGAGGGGTACGACGCGCACTACCTCCACCTCGATGTCGCCTCGGAGGAAGGGTGGGCGGCGGTCGTCGCCGAGGCCGAGCGGCGTTGGGGTCGCATCGACGTCCTGATCAACAACGCGGGCATCGTCGGGACCATGAAGTCGGTGGCGGACGAGCCGCTTGAAGCTTGGACCAAGATGACGGCGATCAACCAGCAGGGCGTCTTCCTCGGCATCAAGGTCACCGCTCCGGTCATTGAGCGCACCGGCGGCGGCGCGATCATCAACACCTGTTCCATCAACGGTACGGTGGGTAATCCCGGTGGTTTCTCCTACCAGGCGTCCAAAGGGGCGGTGAAGATGATGACCCGGGCGGCCGCCATGGAATACGCCGCACGCGGGATTCGCGTCAACTCCGTCTCTCCCGGCCTGGTGATGACGAACATGGCCGTCGAGGAGGGTGAGGAGTCGAACCGTGAGTTCAGCGAGGCCACTCCGATGAAGCGCGCTGCTCAGCCCATCGAGGTGAGCTACGGAGTGCTCTACCTGGCGTCCGACGAAGCGAGCTACGTCACCGGGGCGGACCTGCTCATCGACGGCGGGTACACGGCTCAATGAAGCCCGCGTGAGAGAGCCGGCCGTGTCCTCGGCCGCCTCCGACGCTCCCGGGGTGCTCTCGACCCGCTTCCGCACAGGCCCACCGGCGCGCGTCCCAAAGTGGGACGGTTCGCGCCGGGCGCACGGGACAGCCTGTATCGAACCCCCTGAAGAACGGCAGCGTAGAGCGATTCGATCACCTCGGCCCGCTGATGCTCCTGAAGATCCACCGTCCCCGACGAGGAGGAAAGTCATGATTGACACCGCCACCCAGATTCATCCGACAGCGTCTGCGAGCACTTGGGACGATCACGACGTCCTGGCGCACTGGCTGCAGGCGTTCAAGTCGGCGGTGTCCGCTCGTCACGGGGCCGCCGTCACCGATCTCTTCCAGGACGATGCGACCGCGCGCGACCTCCTCGCCAGTGGCTGGGACTTCCGCAATGCCGTAGGCCAGGACGAGCTGAGCAGCTTCTTCTTCACCGGCGACACCTCAGCCGTGGATTCGCTCGCCCTGCGCGAGGGATCGCAACTTTTCCCCGGCCAGGTGGGAGGGCTCAGGACGCTCGACGCCTTCCTGCAGTTTAGGACCGCTCGGGGCGCCGGCGAGGGCTATGTCAGGCTCGTCGAGGATCTCGACGGTGTGTGGAGCGCGTCCGCGCTCGCGCTGGCGCTGTCCTCCTTGGACACGCACCCCGAGCGCGTGGGTGAGCGTCGCCCCGACGGTCGCACGCACGGTCCCATCCCCGACCGCGTCGGCTGGGCTGAGCAGCTCGATCACGAGTTCACGCGCGAGGACCCAGCAGTGGTCATCCTCGGCGCCGGGCACAACGGGCTGATGCTGGCGGCACGCCTGCGGTCCTTGGGTGTCCCTTCGCTCATCATCGAGCGCAACGAGCGGGTGGGTGACAACTGGCGCAAGCGCTACAGCACCCTGGCCCTTCACACACCCATCGTCTCGGACCAGCTGCCGTACGTTCCTTTCCCTTCGACGTGGACCCGCTTCACTCCCAAGGACAAGCTGGCTGACTTCCTCGAGTGCTACGCCACACTGCTGGACCTGCCCGTGTGGACGGGGACGACCGCCAGCAACGTGCACTACGACGAGGCACAGGGCCGTTGGTCCCTGGACGTCGTGCGTCCGGACGGCTCGGAGCGGTCCTTGAATGTCAAGCACCTGGTCTTCGCGACGGGGATGAACGGTGAGCCGGCGATGCCCCAGCTGCCCGGGCGCGAAGACTTCACCGGCACTGTGATGCACGCTGTGGACTACCGCGGTCACAAGCCTTGGGTCGACAAGCGCGCCGTCGTCGTCGGCTCTGGCGTCAGCGGGCACGACCTGGCGCAGGACCTCGCTGAGCACGGCATCGACGTCACCATGATCCAACGTTCTCCCACCTACGTGATGAACACCTCAACCTTCCACGCGGTGATGCACGCGAACCACGTCGCCGGCACCTACACCGCCGACGAAGCCGATCTGATCAACGCCGCCACCCCCTTCGGGGAACTCCCGCGGTTCGGGCCCGGTCAGGTCGCGGCGGCGAAGGCCATGGACGAGGATCTGCTGGAACGACTGTCTGCAGCCGGGTTCAAGCTCAGCGACGGTCCGAACGGCCAGGGCGTCCTCGGGCTGATCTTCGGGCAGAACGCCACTGGGTACTACTACAACGCCGGGGCGTCCGAGATGATCGCGGACGGCACCATCAAGCTGCAGCACGGCAGCGTCATCGGCTTCAACTCCGAGGGCGTCGTGCTCGAGGACGGCAGCACCGTGCCGGCGGACCTGGTCATCATGGCCGTCGGTTACCGCGGCCCGACCACTGCCGCGCGCGAGGTGCTCGGCGAGGAGGTCGCCGGCCAGCTGGGCGACTTCGCCACGGTGGGTGAGGACCGCGAGTACGGCAGGCTCTTCCGCCCGTCCGGCGTCGACGGCCTGTGGTTCATGATCTCTCTGGGCATCGACAACGGGCGCTTCTACTCCAAGCTGCTCGCCCTGCAGATCGCTGCGAGCGAGGCGAACGCCGTGTGAGGAGTGACGTGCTTCCCCTTCCATGCTGGTGACGGGTGGGCGGTCGGAGGCGACGCGGCCGCCGCCCCTTCGTCGCATGCCCTGCTAGCGCGGACGCGGAACCCGCCACCGAAGACCCGAGTGGGAGACGCAAGACAACGGACAAGAGGCGACGAAGCCGGAGCAGATGTCGGAGGAGTGCGGAGCGCGGTGCCTCCGCCTGGTACAGCCGTCGGCTCATGGCTCACCCCAAGCTGGGACCCGGTGACGTACGTTTCGACGGCTTAGGAGCCCCATCCGTGCACGCCTCGACCGTGCCGCCCCTCTCGACTCTGCTGAGGACTCGGTACGGCCGTGATGTCGTCGAACTACCGGCTCACCCTGACATCGCGGGTCCTGCACGGCGTCGGCACAGCGGAATTGCTACCGCAGGTCTTCAGCGCCGCTGGCCGCATCGCCCTCCCGCAGGACCACCACTTGGTGCGGGCCGCAGGGGCGTCTCTCTGCGGACGTGCGCTCACCGCGCGTCCCCCCGCACCCAAGCTCGAACTGCTGCCACCTCGGCGTGCATCTGCTCGACCAGAGCGGACGAACCGGGGAGCGCGAGTTGACCGCGCACGCGCTCGAAAAGTTCGACCACCACGAACTGGCCGTAGAGGTCCCCGGTGAAGTCGAGCAAGTGCGCCTCGAGGAGACGCGTGCCGCGGGACTCGTGGTAGCTGAGGCGCCGACCGACGGAGACGGCGGCGAGCCGCTCGTGCGGCCCTTGCGGACTTCGAAGCGTCACGACCCCAACCCACATGCCGTCGGTTGCAGCCAGCGGTCCCCGCTGGTCGAGCAGTGGCACGTTGGCGGTAGGAAACCCCGTCTCTCGAGCGCGACCGTCCCCGTGCACGACTCTGCCGTGCACCACGCACACCGGGGATCGGCTACTCGAGGGTCCGCCCGCTCCACGTCGTTCGCCCGCCTGTGCTGCCGTTGCTGAAACGACCACGACTCCTCCTCGAAGCGTTTGCTGTGCACCGTTATCGGCCCGACGCGACGGCACCCGGTGAGTGATTCGCTGCGGCGGATCCGCAATTGCGGCTCTTCTTCGCACCACCGGGGACCACGTTAAGGCCCTCGCGCCGTGCCGGTCTGTTCCCAAGTGAGACACATCCAGTGGCGTTCGCCTTCTGTGCGCCGCGTTCCAGTGATGCGGTGATTCGTTCGTCCCAGGATGGGACATCATGTGGCCGGACGGCTCGGCCAGGATGGGATCATCTGCCAGCCCACTGTCACCAGAGGAGACGGGACCGTCCCGCTGGACCAGGCCCCCGATGCGGACGTCTGACGACGAACTGAGAGCCAGGAGGCGCCCCACGTGCAGAGCACCAGCGCAACCAGCGCCGTCCCCCCTGCTCAGACCGTGAGCCGCACAGGCCGCAGAGGCTTTCTACTGGTCCTGGTCGGAGCCGTCCTGTGGGGCACGAACGGCGTCTCCGGCGTGCTGATCGTCGAGAACAGCGGTACTTCCTTCGCCGCCGTCGTCACGGTGCGGCTCCTGCTGGGCGGCGGCTCGATGCTCCTCATCGCACTGCTCGCCGGCCGCTTCCGCGGGGTGCCCAACACGGCGGCCACCTGGCGGACGATCGCTGTGACCGCAGTGCTGACGATGTTGGTCATCGCGGCGTACTTCCAGTCGCTGGCCTACCTCGGGGTGGCGATCTCGACCGTGGCGAGTCTCGCGGTGGGCATCATCACGGTCACCGTCTGGTCGGCACTGCGCGATAGGCGTCTACCGTCGGTCGTCACCTGCTGCGGCCAGGTAGCCTCCCTCGTCGGCCTGGTCCTGGTGTGCTTGCCCGGCTCGGGATCCGGATCCGCTACCGGCGCGGCCGACTACTGGCTCGGTCTCGGGCTGGCCACGGTGTCCGGGGTGGCTTTCGCCGCGACCACCCACCTGAACAGCCGCCCGCAACCGGGTCTGAACGCCCAAGTTCTGGTCGCGGCGTCACTCACCGGCGCCGGGGCTCTCTGCCTGCCCTGGGGCGTCTTCTCCGGCTTCCACTTCGGCACGCTTTCCCCGGTGGCTTGGGCCGCTCTGGCGTTCCTGACGTTCGTCGCCACAGTGCTCGGCTACCTGGCCTACTACAGCGGCCTGCACGAAGGCGTCCACCCCAGCACCGTGGCGGTCTGCACGCTGCTGGAGCCGGTGGTGGCGGGCGTCCTGGCGCTGGTGCTCCTGCATGAGCGCTTCGGGTGGACGGCCGCCGTGGGCGCGGGTTTGATCATGCTCGCGGTGGTGCTCGCGCGCCCCGGAGCCTCTCATCCAGAGCCGGCAGTGCCGGGCCCTTGACCCCCGAGCCCCGAGCCCCAAGCCCCAAGCCCCGAGCCCCGAGCCCCGAGCCCCGAGCCCCGAGCCCCGAGCCCCGAGCCCCGAGCCCCGAGCCCCGAGGGAGGGTGTGAGACGGCCTCCAAAGCCTTTCGCCGTCGACGACGTCGCTCGGATGACGTTGCCCGGACCGGCGCCGTGACGGCCGAGCGAAGGACTTCGTGCTCCTCTGGGGCCTGCCCCGTACTGGCACAAGGGGGCCGGCATCGCGACGCGGGCAGCCTCCTTACGGCGGCTGAGGGTCGTCTTCACCCGCGGCACGCCCCTGGTCTCCCTCGCTGACCTCCCTAGCTCTGGGCAGGACGCACCGCGGCCATGTCAGCAGCGCGCAGGGTGCCGGAGGAGCTGATGGCCGGGTCGGACGGCCCGGAGCCCCACAAGGCCATTCCCGCGAGCGATCAGTCCGTCTCACGACGCTTACGCCAGGGGGTGGTTCGTCCACCGACCCGCCTTCCGGAGGAAGGTCAGCACCTTCTCCCCGCCCCCGTGTCCAAGACGTTGAGCATCCGGTGCGACAGCGACGACTACCCGACGCGTGGTGCCTGTACCGCGTGAGCGCAGCTCGGCGAAGGCGCGGGAGGCAGCGCGATGTCGCCGGTGATCAGCGCCCGGACCCGGCGGCTCTGTCGCCGAGCGGCGATCTCCTTGACGGATGGCAACGTTTCCATCACCATCGTCTCGACCAGCGCTGCACGGGAGACCTCACTCCCCACTGTCGAAGGAGACGGCGTGACGGAAGCTGCGGCAGACCGCCGCTACGGACAGCAGGTCGCCACTGCGGCCCTGGAGCAGGTCACCGGGTCGGACGAGCGACACCTGCCGGGCCCTCGACGACGCCGCCGCACCTCGGTGTCCATGTTCCTGTGGGTGGCACCACTGCTCGCCCTCGCCTTCGCCTTCTCCTACTTCCCGCTCTTCGGGTGGGTGTACGCCTTATACGACTACAAGCCGGCGCTGGGCCTGAGCGGCAGCCGCTTCGTCGGCCTGCAGTGGTTCGAGCTGCTCGTCAGCTCCCCGACGCAGCTCGCGGTGATCGGTCGCGTCCTTCTGAACACCCTGGCGATCAGCTTCCTGGGGATCGCCACTTCGGTGCTTCCCCTCGCCTTCGCCGTCTTCCTCAACGAGGTCCGCTCACGGCGGTTCCGCAACGCGGTGCAGACGCTGACGACGCTGCCCAACTTCATCTCCTGGGTGCTCGTCTACATGATCGCCTTTTCGATGTTCTCCAGCGGCGGCCTCGTCAACGATCTGCTCCTCGACTCCGGCCTCATCACCACGCCGGCCAAGTTCCTCGACACGGACCAGAACGTCTGGTTGACCATGACCCTGTGGAGCGTGTGGAAGGGGCTGGGCTGGGGAGCGATCATCTACCTGGCCGCGATCGCCGGGGTCGACCAGTCCCTCTACGAGTCGGCCCGCATCGACGGAGCCGGCCGCTTCCAGACGATGTGGTACATCACCGTCCCGCAGCTGATGCCCACCTTCTTCGTCCTGCTCCTGCTGTCGATCGCCAACCTGCTCAACAACGGGATAGAGCAGTACTTCGTCTTCCAGAACGCCTTCAACCGCGAATCCATCCAGGTCCTGGACCTGTACGTGTACAACCTCGGCATCACGGGGAACAGCCTGTCGCTGGCGACGGCCGTCGGGATGCTCAAGAGCGTCGTCTCCGTCGCGCTCCTCTTCACCGTCAACGCACTCGCCAAGCGCGTCCGCGGCGAGTCGATCGTCTAGGAACCAGCCGTGTCGACCACCACCAGCACCACCGCCGCGTCGAGCCGCGGCTCCACCCGGCCCCCGCGGCGCTCGGTAACGGACGTCGTGTTCTCGGCGATCAACTACGCCGTCTTCGCCCTGCTGGCTGTCATCTGCGCGTACCCCTTCTACTACCTGATCATCAACGCGGTCAGCGCCAACGACGCTGCCGCGGCGGGCGACGTGCGCTTCCTGCCGACGGGCCTGCACCTGGCCAACTTCGACCAGGTGCTCCAGCTCAACGGCCTGGCAGCGGCCGCAGCCGTCAGCGTCGGCCGCACCGTGATCGGCACTGCCGCCACGGTGCTGGCATCGGCGTTCCTCGGCTTCATGTTCACCCAGGAGAGGATGTGGGGGCGGAAGTTCTGGTACCGCTACCTCATCATCACCATGTACTTCAGCGCCGGCGTCATCCCGCTGTTCATCACGATGAAGATGCTGGGGCTGACCAACAGCTTCTGGGTGTACGTGCTCCCCCTCGTCGTGCAACCGTTCTTCGTCATCCTCGTCAAGACCTACGTCGAGGCGATGCCGCGCTCGCTGCAGGAGGCCGCCGAGGTGGACGGCGCCAGCATCGTCCAGGTCTTCTTCCGGATCTACCTGCCCAACATGACCCCGATCCTCGCCACCGTGGCCATCTTCTCCGCGGTGACGCACTGGAACTCCTTCCAGGACACCCTGATCTACATCACCGACCAGAGCCTCTACACCCTGCAGTACCTGCTCTACACCTTCATCAACCAGGCGAACAGCCTGGCCCAGGCCGCGCAGGGTTCCAGCGGCAACCTCAGCACGGTCGTGGCGGGGGCGACCGAGCAGACGCCGACATCCATCCGGGTGACGGTCTCGGTCTTGGTCGTCCTTCCCATCGTCTTCGTCTACCCGCTCTTCCAGCGCTACTTCGTCAAGGGGATCATGCTCGGCGCCGTCAAGGGCTGAGCCAGATCCCCTCGTCAACCTCACCGCACGTCCTCGAGAGAACGGACAGCAATGAAGCGCCGATCCGCCCTGGCCATCCTCGCCGCCTCCGCAGCCGCACCTGTGGTCCTCACCTCCTGCACGGACAGCGCCCAGGAGGAGGTGCAGGAGATCGACGCCTTCCGGCAGTCGTGGGACGAGGAGATCACCATCGACGTCTTCGCCGTCCTGGCCAACTACATGGGCATGCAGGAGGGCTGGTTCGCCAAGCTCGTCAAGGACAAGTTCAACATGCGGTTGAACATCATCGCCCCCAACGTGGCCGGAGGTGGCGACACGCTGTTCAACACGCGCGTCTCCGCCGGGGACCTGGGTGACCTCGTCGTCACGACCAAGGGCACCCAGATGCGGGAGCTGGTCGACGGCGGCCTGGTGCTCGACGTCACGCCGTACTACCCGGCCATGGAGAACTTGGGACGGTACGACGCCGCGGTGCAGCACCTCGGCGAGGAGTACGGCGGCCTGTACGCACTGCCCACTCAAGTGTCGTCCATCAAGCCTTGGGAGCCGTCCGAGGGTGTCGACCCCACCTTCGGCACCTACCTGCGGTGGGACTTCTTCGCCGAGCAGGGTTACCCGCAGATCGGCACTCTCGAGGACCTGCTGCCCGTCCTGGCGCGCATGCAAGCAGCCCACCCCACGACCGACGACGGCCGACCCGTGTACGCCCTGTCGCTGTTCAAGGACTGGGACGGCAACATGATGGTGATGGCCAAGCAGCCGGCCTGCCTCTACGGCTACGACGAGATGGGTTTCGTCTTGGCCAAGGCCGACGGCAGCGACTACCAGAGCATCCTGGACCCGGACTCGCAGTACGTCCGTGCCCTGCGCTTCTACTACGAGGCCAACAAGCTGGGCCTGGTCGATCCCGAGTCGACCACGCAGAACTTCGACACCGTCAACGCCAAGTACCAGAACGGCCAGGTGCTGCTCTCCTGGTGGCCCTGGCTGGCCCAGGCCGCGTTCAACACCGACGCCAACCTGGACGCAGGCAAGGGCTTCATGCTCACCCCGGTCGACGACCAGGTCGTCTACTCCTACGGCGCGGAGGCCTACGGCGCGACCCAGGTCTTCGCCGTCGGTTCCCAGGCCGAGGACCCGGAGCGGATCGCCGCCTTCCTCGACTGGCTGTACTCGGCCGAGGGTGCGTACAGCGGTGCGAACCAGACCGCGGGCGCCAGCGGTCCCCGCGGCCTGACCTGGGAGCTCGACCCCGCCGGCGCGCCGGTGCCCACGGCCGTCGGCGAGCAGGTGTACCTCGAAGGCGACGCGGACGTCCCGGCGGACTGGGGCGGGGGGAAGTACACCGCCGGCGCCTCCGCCCTCAACACCACGTCCGTGCTACCGGCCGACATCGACCCAGCCACCAACCTGCCGTACAGCTACAAGTCCTGGCCCAGCTACCAGGCGCTGACCGGGAACCCCGTGCAGGAGGACTGGACCGCGCGCACAGGGGCCACCACCGCCATGGAGTACCTGCGCGACAGCGGCCAGCTGCTGGTGGGCGCGGGCGCCGGGTACGCCAGCTCCGGCGACGACTCGCTGCTGGAGACCACCCGCAACCAGGTGAAGGCGGTCATCGTGCAGATGTCGTGGCAGATGGCCTTCGCCCGCGACGACGCGCAGTTCGAATCGCTGCTCACCGAGATGCGCCAGACTGCCGAGGGACTCGGGTACGCGGACGTCCTCGAGGCTGACATGGCCGACGCGAGGGCTCAGAGCGAGGCGCGGGAGGCCGTCGTGGAGGCCTTCCGGTGATCCCGGCTGGTCGTGTCGAGGGCGAGGGGGACCCGGGTGGCCGTTGACCTGGAGAGCCGAACGCTGCAAGGGCTGAGCGGGTTCCTGGGGATGGTGGCGCTCAACGTCCTGTTCCTGCTCTGCTGCCTCCCGATCGTGTCGATCGGCGCGGCCACGAGTGCGTTGTTCGCCGTGATGCTCCGGTACTCCGACCAGGAGAGCGGCAATCCCGTGAGGGACTTCCTACCGGCTCTGCGGGCGCACGGGCTGACGGCGACCGCTGTCTCGGCCCTCCTGGGGTTGCCCGCCCTGGTCTTCGCGTTCGTCGCCGTGTTCTGGTTCTCCACGTCGACGGCTCTGGGCGCCGCCCTCGGCACGGTCGCTGTCCTGGCATCCACCTACCTGGTCGCAGCGTTCGTCTACGGCGCGGCTCTGATCCCCCGCGCCGGCCATGGGGTGAGGCGGACCGTGCGCAACGCCCTGCTGCTGCCCGGAGCCGAGCCCTTGCGCACCGGCGGGCTCCTCCTCGTCCCGGCGACGCTGGTGAGCACGGTCGTGGTCCTCCCCCCGGCCCTAGTGCTGCTGGGCACCGTCGGCTTCTCGGTCTCCGCCTACGTCGTCGCGCTCGTCGTCCGGTCCGCGTTCGACCGGCACACCTGACGGTGGGTGTGGACCGGGGGCCGGTGGTGCCGCCGCCGCGCGGTGGGAGGATGCGCTGGCCGACGACGTCCGCGCGGCCGAGGGGAGGGGGGGCACGGGTGGGCAGACCGCCGAGCATGGTCGACGTCGCGCGCGAGGCCGGCGTCGCGCACGTGACGGTCAGCCGCGTGCTCAACGCCCCGGACTCGGTGCGTCCGGAGACCCGTCAGCGCGTGCTCGCGGCGATCGACCGCCTCGGGTACCGACGCAACGACGTCGCCCGCGCCCTGAAGAGCGGGCAGACGATGACCCTCGGGGTGGTGCTCGCCGGGGCGGAGCTGTTCGAACTGGCACGCATGCTCTTCGGGCTGGAGACGACCGCTTCCGGAGCCGGGTACGGCATCTCGCTCGCCCGCTGGCAGGGGACCGAGCAGGGCGCTCTGGCCGACGTGATCGGCAGGCTCACCGACCGCGGCGCCGACGGGGTGGTGGCCTTCGCCGACCGGCCCGTAGCAGCGGAAGCCCTCGACGAGGTGCACGTCGGCGTCCCCCTGTCGGTGGTCATGTCGGGTCGGTTGAGCAACCCCGCCGTCAGCACCGTCGAGATCGACCAGGACCTGGGTGCGCGCCTGGCGACGCGCCACTTGCTCTCACTGGGGCACCGGCACATCGCCCACCTGGCCGGCAGCTCCGCGACCTTCGACGCCGCCGCCCGGCTCGAGGGGTGGCGTGCGGAGGTGCTGGCCGCCGGCCTGGACGCCACGGGGGTGCTGCACGGTGACCTCAGCGCGCGGTCGGGGTACGAGCTGGGCCTGCGGCTCGCGCGCACTCGCCCGCGGCCCACGGCGGTCTTCGCGGCCAACGACGCGATGGCCACCGGACTGTTGGCCGCGTGCGCCGAGGTGGGTCTGCGCGTGCCGCAGGACCTGTCGGTGGTGGGGTTCGACGACCTGAGCGCCTCCGCCTACCTGGTCCCGGCCTTGACGACGGTGCGTCAGGACCACTTCGAGCTGGGTCGCCGGGCGGCGGACGTCGTCCTGGGCCTGATGGCCGGCGAGCCGGCCCGCCACCACAGCATCGCGCCGGACCTGGTGGAGCGGCGGAGCACCTGCCCGCCGCTTCACCCCGAGACCCGGGACGACGCGCAGGCGCACTCCTCCTCCCCCACCGCGTCGTAGGACACGCGCCCGAAGGCAACGGGCCGCTCGGTGGCCGCGCCCTGGGCGTGCAGCGCGAGCAGCACCCCGAGAAAGCCTCCGACGCGCTCGGTCGCCAGCTCGTGGTGCGCCACGCTGCCGAGCTCGCTCCGGGCGCCGTCCTCGAGCTGCACGCTCGCGGTGTAGCTGCGCTCGTCACCGCGCAGCTCGAGCAGGGCTCTGTCACCCCTGCTGAGGGGCCCGTGAGCGCGGTGGGCGAGGACGCGACGCCCGGCCGGGGACTGCAGCACGAGCTCGAAGCCGACAGCGCCGTCTTCGGTGACCACGTCCAGCGCCAGGAAGGCGCGCTCATGCTGGTGGGCGACGATGCCGCAGCGGGCTGCACGCGGAAGAGACCCCAGCTCCAGTTCTGCGCTGAAGGAGAACCGGTGGGCGTCCTGGTGGCGCCCGACGAGAGCCGGCGTGCCGCGTCCGGTCAGGGGGTCCGGGCGAGGTGCGAGGACGTGCGTCCGGCCGGCTGCGGTGCTGTGCACCGCGTGCTCGACCGGTCCCCGCAACGAGACCCAGCGGTCCGCGGGCTTCCGGTGCGGCTCCGCCAGCAGATCGAGGCGCTCGGGCAGCCGCCCGTGCCCGGGTGCGAAGACGGGACCACCCGCGTCCCACCGGACGGGAACGAGGAAGACTTCGCGCCCCATGACGTGCGAGCCGTCGACCGGTCGGGTTCCCAGCACGACGGCCCAGCTGGTGCCGTCCACGGCGTCGACGACGTCGGCGTGACCCACGTTCTGCACACCGCTCTCGGTCCCGAGGTGCCGGTGTGTGAGGAGCGGGCTGCGCGGGTCGGTGCGCCACGGACCGGTGACGTGGTCGGCGACGGCGGCGGTCACGGCGTGGTGGCGCTCGGTGCCACCCTCAGCTGCGATGAGGTGGTAGCGCCCGTCACGCTCGAAGACGTGCGGCGCCTCCACCCACGCGCCGTGCACGGCTCCGTGCCAGAGCACGTGCTCCGGGCCGACGACCTCCAGGGGGTCCAGCTTCAGCTCGCGCATCCACAGTTCGCCCGGGCCGCTGGCCGCCGGATCGGTCGCGTCGCGACAGGCTGTCAGCCAGCACCGGTCGCCGTCGAAGAACAGTGAGGGGTCGATCCCAGGTGCGTCGACGGCCACCGGGTCAGACCAGGGTCCCTCCGGCGCCTGGGCCGTGCACACGAACGTGCCGGCGCCGCGCCGATCACGAGCGGTGCTGAAGACGACGTAGAAGGTGCCGCGGTGGTGGCGCACCGTCGGGGCCCACACGCCGTCGGACAGGTCGAGGTCGTCCAGGGCCAAGGCATCGAGGGCAGCACGGCTGCTGAGGACGTGACCGGCCAGCTCCCAGTGCACCAGGTCGGTGCTGCGGTGCACCGGCAAGCCGGGCCACAGCGCGAACGACGACGTGACCATCACGTACTCCTCGCCCGCCCGGCACACCGACGGATCCGGGTGGCAGCCCGGCAGGACGGGGACGGGCCCGCTCGGCCGTGCGGTCACCGGTGAGGGCCGGGTACCCGGTGACAGGACCGGGGACGCGGGAACGTCGTGGACCTCGGAGGGTGTGGTGAGCAGAGCAGCTGCGGGTGGCAGCACGGTGGTCCTTCCCGTCGTGATCGCCTCGGTCAACGCCGGGAGGCTGGCTGGCGCGAGCACCGGACATGTGATGGCAACGTTTCCATGAAGAGGCTGCGTTCGTCCAGCACCGTCGTCGATGTGGGTGGCAGCCCTTCGCCCCGCAGGTGCGAGCTCTGCGCGACGCGGTGCCCCGTGACGGCGCTCCGGACGGAGCGCACGGCGCGTTCGCGTCCTCGTCGCTCAGGGTGCCGGTGCACCACCCACCCGTGGCAGACCGGCACCCGGCCGTCCTGGCGGTCGGTCAGCGGCCGGCTGAACAGCCGAGTGACCGCCTCGACGGCGCGCCGCGCTGGAGCGGGCGTGGACGAGGAGGTCCGGGGCATGCGCCGGAGCGATGACCGCGGTGGTCCCGACCTGGCTGAACGCCCCGTCCGTTCGAAGGCGCTGCTCCGCCGTGCTCACCGGGTGCTCCTCCGCCGCAGCCTCAGCTCACGCGCCAGGTCTCACCGGGACTCTCGGTGGCGCCGCACGGCCATCGCCCCGTCGAGCGCGAGATGCCCAGGACAGCGTCGGAGGTGACGTGCACGACGTTGGCCCAGTGGCGGTTGGCTTCGAGGACGATCGGCCTCCACAGCCTGCGCTCCCGCCGTCACTGTGACGTGACGCCGGGGGCGACGGGTCGCGCAGCGCGCCCGAAGGCACGCGCGAGGGCGACCGCGGTCGCCCCCTCCAGCGCCCAGGCGGCGGTGTGGCGGGTGTCCAGGTCGAGGAGGACGCCGATTCCTCTGGACCTGCGGATCCGGGTGGTTGGCGCGGACCACGGATGCGCAGCACAGGGCAGCACAGACCCGGTGCCGAGCACCACGGCGGGCGGGTCGGCTTCGACCCGATCGCACAAGCGCTGCTCGGCCGCGGCGAAGAGGCCGTACCCGGTGCTGACACCACGACGTCCAGCGTGCTGAACTCGTCGGTCGCCGCCTCGACCGGGCGAAGGCGGCGCCACGGTCGGTGACGCCCGACGGCAGGACGTTCGCGGCGGACTGCTCGCCCAGGCTGCGCCCAGCGCCGTTGCTGGACCGGGCCCGTCTCACGGTTTCGCGTCGCCCTCAGCAGCAGGGCAGCGTCGCTGCGAGGCCGGTGAACCGTTGCCCCGCCGCCGGTCCGCGCTGAGCGTCAGGACGGGTGCTCGCGGTAGCGCACGATCGCGGCGAAGTCCCCCGCGTCGGTGCTCGCACCCCCGACCAGGGCACCGTCCACGTCCGGCTGGGCCATGATCGAGGCGATGTTGGCGGGCTTGACGCTGCCGCCGTACAGGACCCGCACCGCCGCGGCGGTCTCGGCGTCGAACTGCCCGGCGACCGCGGCGCGCAGCGCCTCGCAGACCTCCTGCGCGTCCTCGGGGGTGGCGACCTCACCGGTGCCGATGGCCCACACCGGCTCGTACGCCAGGACCAGCCCGGCCACCTGCGCG
The DNA here is from genome assembly GCF_050871905.1 of Kineococcus haloalkalitolerans. NCBI lineage: Bacteria > Bacillati > Actinomycetota > Actinomycetes > Kineosporiales > Kineosporiaceae > Kineococcus > Kineococcus haloalkalitolerans. The sequence goes on along the minus strand of NZ_JBJLSH010000004.1, from coordinate 52,279 downwards.
GCCTGCAAGCCCTCCAGCGCCGCGGTCACCTGCCCGACGGTGTGCCCGACGTGCTCGCCGGCCCGGCGGACCTCCAGCGGCTCGCCCACGCACACGATCGGCACGAGCCCGTGCTCGAGGGCCTTGGCGGTCTTGGCGCGCACCAGCGCGTCGTCCTCGCCGTGGTCCTGGCGGCGCTCGGAGTGCCCGACCGCCACGTAGCGCACGCCCAGCTTGGTGAGCATGGCCGCGGACACCTCGCCGGTGTGGGCGCCGGACTCGTGCGCGGAGACGTCCTGCGCGCCCAGCGCGATGGGCAGCTTGTCGCCCTCGATGAGCGTCTGCACGGTGCGCAGGCTGGTGAAGGGCGGCAGCACGGCGACCTCGACGGCCGCGTGGTCGTGCTTGGCGTCCTTCAGCGTCCAGTCCAGCTTCTGCACCAGCAGGGTGCCCTGCTGGTGGTCCAGGACCATCTTCCAGTTCCCGGCGATCAGCGGGGTGCGGGTCATCGACGTCTCCATCCTTCAGGAGTTGAGGTTCTTCAGGGGCACGAGGACGTGAGGGAGCGAGTTTCCGGCCGGTGGCAGCACCGGGGTGCTGGAGATCTGGAGCGCGGGCGACCAGGGGCCCGGCCGTCGGGGACCTCGGACAAGCTGGCGCGGCGGTGACGACGAGCCCCTGGAGCCCGTGGGACACGTCGTCGCGCACCGGTCGCGACTCACGCAGCGTCAGGCGGTTCTAGCGGACTGCAGCAGCGAGCTCGTCGATGCTCAGGAGCGGCATGTCGTGCTCGTGGGCGAAAGCGTGCAGAGCCTCGCCGCGCAGCATGGTCCCGTCGGCGGCGGCGATCTCACAGATGACACCAGCTGCGGGCAGACCCGCCAGAGCGGTCAAGGTGGCGGCGGCCTCGGTGTGCCCGCGCCGAGCCAGGACTCCACCGGGATGGGCGCGCAGGGGGAACAGGTGCCCCGGCATGACCAGGTCGTGCGGGTGGGTCCCTGGTGCGGCGAGCATTCGAGCGGTCAGGGCCCGGTCGGCTGCGGAGATGCCTGTGCTGATGCCCTCGCGGGCATCCACGGAGACGGTGAAGGCGGTGCGGTGCGCCTCGGTGTTGTGCCGGACCATGAGCGGGACGTCCAAGCGGTCCAGCAGGTCACCCTCCATCGCCACGCAGATCAGACCGCGGCAGTGCGTCATGAGGAAGGCGACCTGCTCCGAGGTGATCGACGCGGCGGCGAAGACGACGTCCCCCTCGTCCTCGCGGTCGTGGTCGTCGACCACGACGACACCACGTCCGGCCGCCAGGGCCTCGACGGCGGTCTCGGTGGCCGCACGCGCCCGCTCCAGCCACACCTGCGTCCCGCTGCCCTCTCCCCGGTTCACGACTTCCCGTCCTCGCTGGCGGCCAGGAGGTGCTCGGCCGTCGCCACGTCGGTGATCAGGACGTTGACCCAGCCGCCGGCGACAGCGGCCTGCAGCGCGGCGTGCTTGCGCGCACCGCCGGCGACGGCGATCCGGCGGGGCACGCTGCGCAGCTGGTCGGCTGAGATGCCGATGATGCGGTCGTCGACGTCGGAGGTCACGTGCTTGCCCTCGGCGTCGAAGAAGCGGTGGCAGATGTCCCCGACCGCTCCAGCCCGCCGCAGCAGCTCCTGCTCCGCCTCCGGCAGCGCGTTGCCGGACTCCCGCAACAGAGGTGATGGCTCCAGGGAGCCGATGCCGACCAGCACCATGCTCAAGCGGGGCCACAGCTGCATGACCGACTCCAGGGTCGGGTCGCGTACGAGGGAGTCGCGGGCGGCGGCCGAGCCCAGCAAGCCGGGCGCGGACAGGAACACGGGATCCGCTCCGGTGTCCTGGGCGAAAGCGGCCATGAGCCGGTTGGCTTGCACCTGCACGCGGGGATCTCCGATGCCACCGACCAGCTGCACGACGGTCTGCACCAAGCGGACGCGCGCGGGCCGCATGGCTTCGACCGCGGCCAGCAGGGTGGCCGACCAGGAGGAGATGCCGACGACCTCGCTGCCGCCGAGGGTGTTCTCCAGGTAGACGGCCGCCGCCGCACCCAGAGCAGGTGTCATCGTCTCGTCGGAGCCCGCGGCGTCGACCACCACGGCTTCGTCGAGCCCGAAGCGACGCTCGAGCGCCTCCTCGAGGTCGGTGTGCACTCCGCCGGGCAGCGCGACGATGGTGCGCACGATGCCGACCTCACCGGCGCGCTTGAGCAGGCGGGAGACCCGCGCCTGGGACACGCGCAGCTCTTCGGCGATCTGCGCCTGACGCATGCCCCGCTCGTGGTACATGCGAGCGATCTTCGCCATGAGCCGCAACTGGTCGTCGGCGTGGGCGAGGTGAGGCGCCGCCGCCGGCGTGGTCCCTTCGCGCTTCATGCACCGGATCCCTTCGAACGGGTGAGCGACCGTGCACGCTGGTCGCGCCCACTCCCGCATGGACATGCGTGAGTGGATGAGCAGTCAGCCGACGGTACCGCGGTGGCCGGCTCCGCCGACGCCCGCTGGACCGCTCGGACCTCGCCGCCTCCAGGCGGGCCGGCACCGGGGCGTCCCCCGCTACCGGCCCGCTCCCCGAGCGGATCAGCGTCCGAGCAGCTCGTGCGCGGCGGCGACGACGCCAGCCGCCGAGATCCCGAAGTGGTCCATCAGCCAGCCGGCCGACCCGGTGGGGGCGAACGCGTCCGGAACGCCGATCATCCGCATGGGCACGGGGTGGTGGCGCACGACGACCTCGGCCACGGCCCCGCCCAGCCCGGAGGTGAGGGCCTCCTCGACCGTGATCAGCGCACCGGTGCTGCGGGCGGCGGCGACGAGGGCGTCCACGTCGAGCGGCTTGACCGTAGGCATCGACAGCACCGCGGCGGAGACGCCCTCGTCGGCCAGCTGGTCCGCGCCGGCCAGGGCGCGGGTCACCGCCGTGCCGTTGGCGATGATCGTCACGTCGCTGCCCTCGCGGAGGGTGACCGCCTTGCCAGGGACGAAGGTGTAGTCGGCGACGTTCACGTCCGGCACGCCCATGCGACTGATGCGCAGGAAGACCGGGCCGTCGTGCCCGGCAGCCCAGCGCACCGCCTGAGCGGTCTCGGCCGGGTCGGCCGGAGAGACGACGGTCAGCCCCGGGATGGCGCGCAGCCAGGCGATGTCCTCGATCGAGTGGTGCGTCGGCCCGAGCTCGCCGTAGGCCATGCCCGGGCTCATCCCGCACAGCACGACGTGGTGCTGGGAGTAGGCCGCGTCGACCTTGATCTGCTCCATCGCGCGGGCGGTGAGGAAGCAGGAGGCAGCCGAGACGAACGGGACCTTGCCGCCGTTGGCCAGGCCGGCGGCGACTCCGACCATGTCCTGCTCGGCGATGCCGACGTTGATCAGACGGTCGCCGAACCTCTTGGCGAAGGGGGCCAGCTTGCTGGAGCCGACGGAGTCGTTGACGACCGCCACGATGCGCGGGTCGGCGTCGGCAGCGGCGATCAGGGCCTCGACGTAGGCGTCGCGGCAGTCGTGCAGGGCGGCCGGGGCGGCCGGCGGCGTGGTCGTGGTGCTCACGATGCCTCCAGTTCGGACAGCGCGGTGGCCACCTGCTCCTTCGAGGGCACCTTGTGGTGCCAGGCGACGTCATCGGACATGAAGGAGATCGGGTGGCCCTTGTGGGTGTGGGCGATGATCGCGGTGGGCTTGCCGGAGGGGGCTGGCACCGCGGCGAAGGCGTCGATGAGAGCGCCGTAGTCGTGCCCGTCGACCTCGACGACCTCCATGCCGAAAGCGCTCAGCTTCTCGGGCAGCGGCTCGAGGTCGTTCGTGTCGGCGACCTGCGCCCCCTGCTGCAGGCGGTTGCGGTCGACGACCAGGCACAGGTTGGCCAGCTGGTGGTTACCAGCGGTCATGAGGGCCTCCCAGTTCGAGCCCTCCTGCATCTCCCCGTCGCCGGTGACGACGAACGTGCGGCGGCTCGAGCCGTCGATCTTGCCGGCCAGCGCGGTACCGACGGCGATGGGCAACCCGTGCCCGAGGGGGCCGGTGCTCGCCTCGACAGCTTCGATCTTGGTGCGGGCCGGGTGGCCGTTCAGCTGCGAGAGCGGCTGCATGAAGGTGCCGAGGTCCTCGGCCGGCAAGTGCCCGGCCACCGCGAGCGTGGTGTAGAGCGCAGCCGCGGCGTGCCCCTTGGACAGGATGAACCGATCGCGCTCGGGGTCGTCGAGACGGCCGGCTTCCAGGTCCAGCGCCTGCAGGTACAGGGTCACCAGGATGTCGATGACCGAGTACTCGCCGCCGATGTGGCCCAGGCCGGCGGCGGAGATCATCTCGATGTCGCGGCGGCGCACGCGGCGGGCGGCCTCGGCGAGGTGTGCGACCACCTCCTCGCGGCCGGCGCCGGCCGGCACCCTGCCCATCGCCTGGAACGCGCCGTGGGGCAAGTCCTCGGCGTGGACGTCTGGAACGGTGTCCTCTTCGACGGTCTCGTGGTCGACGGTCATCTCACCCTCCTCAATGTTGCATATCTATTCAGCACTGCTTGATGATGCTCAGTCTAGCTGCCGGAACCCGCAGCGGTCCAGGTCCGCTCGCGCTCACCAGCAGGTGAAACCGCCGTCGACCAGCAGGTCCACGCCCGTGCAGAAGCTGGCCGCGGTGGACAGCAGGAAGACCGTCGGCCCGGCGATCTCCCACGGCTCGGCCATGCGCTGCATCGGCGTTTCGGCGGCGAACTGCTTGACCGCTTCGGCGACCTCGGGGCGCACGTTCATCGGGGTGGCCGTGTAGCCGGGACTGATGCTGTTCACCCGCACCCCGCCGTCGGCCCACTCCATCGCCAACGACTTGCTCAGGTGCTGCACGGCGGCTTTGGCGCTGTTGTAGTGCGCTTGCAGGAGGCCGCGGTTGACGATCGTGCCGGACATCGAGGCGATGTTGACGATCGAACCGCGCCCGTGCCGAAGCATGGCGCGCCCCTGGGCACGAGCGGACAGGAAGACGCCGGTGACGTCGATGTCGTAGACCTTCTGCCACTGCGCGAGCGGCATGTCCACAGCCGGGGCCGCGTTGGCGATGCCGGCGGAGTTCACAGCGAGCGACAACGCCCCCAGCTCCTCCTCCACCCGGGCGACGGCTGCGTCGACCTGCTCCTCATCGGTGACGTCGCAGGTGATGGGCAGCGCCGTACCGCCGCCTCGCTCGATGAGGCGCAGGGTCTCGCTCGTGTTGGCCCCGGCGAGGTCGGCGCACCCGACGGACGCACCGGCTTCGGCGATGGCCACGGCGATGGCACGGCCGATGCCGCTGGCGGCACCGGTCACCAGGGCCACCTCGCCGTCGAGACGGAAGGTGAAGTCGGACAAGGTCTCCTCCTGAGGTTCGTGTCGGCATCCGGGCCGCTCAGCGGCCGGTGCCCTGGTGGCGGTTCGACCCGGGGTCAGACGGTCGCGAGGGCGATCACCCGCGACGGATCGGCCTCCTCGTGCTCGAGGATCCCCTGGGCCTGCCCACGGCTGAGCACCATGACGCGGTGGGACAGACCGAGCACCTCGTCCAGGTCGGAACTCACCACGACGATCGCCACGCCGGCAGCGGACAGCTCGGCGACGATGTCGTAGATGGAGGCGCGCGCACCCACGTCGATGCCACGCGTAGGCTCGTCGAGGATGACCACCGACGGTTGCTTCTGCAGCCACTTGCCGATGACCACCTTCTGCTGGTTCCCACCGGACAGGGCACCGATCCGGTCCCCGGGACGCCCCTTGACCCCGAGGCGGGAGATCACCCCGTCGGCTGCCTGCCGCAGGCGCCGGCGGCCGAGCCAGCCGCCGGTGGTCAGCGCCTTCAGGTGCGGCAGGGCGACGTTGTCGTCGATGCGGTCGGCGACGATGACGCCCTGAGCCTTGCGGTCTTCCGGGACCAGCACGACACCGGCGTCGATGGCGTCACCGATGGAGTGCGGACGGAGCCGGCGGCCCTTGACGTGCACCGTGCCGGCGCTGACCGCGTCGACACCCGCCACGGCACGGACCAGTTCGGTGCGTCCCGCACCGACGATGCCCGCCACGCCGAACACCTCACCCGCACGCACGCTGAAGCTGACGTCCTGGAAGCGCCCCTGGGCCGAGGTGAGACCTTCGACCGCGAGGACGACCTCCTCGCGGGGTGGGAGCAGTTCGGGGAAGAGCCGCTCCACGGACCGGCCGACCATCTCCTGCACGAGCTGGTCCGGGTGCACGTCGCCGCGGTCGTGCTCGGCGACGCGCGCCCCGTCGCGCAGGACGACGATGCGGTCGGCGATCCTGCGGATCTCGGCCAGGCGGTGACTGACGTAGATGAAGGAGACACCCTCCTCCTTCAAGCGCCCGACGCACTCGAAGAGCGCGTCGGTCTCGTTGCCGCCGAGAGCAGCCGTGGGCTCGTCGAGGATGAGAAGCCTGGCGTCCAGGGCCAGCGCCTTGGCGATCTCGACCTGCTGCTGCCCGGCGACGGACAGGTCACGCACGAGAGTGTCCATGCTCTGGGAGAACCCGAGCTGGTCCAGCTTCTCCTTGGCCCGGCGGCGCATCTCACGACGGCTGATGAAACCTCCGGATGCAGACGGCCAGCGGCCGACCAGGACGTTCTCAGCCACGGTCAGCTCCGGCAGCAGACGCATCTCCTGGTGGATCATCCCGATGCCGGCCGCGATGGCGTCGGCCGGAGAGGTCGGCGCGTACGGACGCCCGCGCCAGGTCATCGACCCCGCCGTGGGGGTCGTGGCCCCGGCGATGATGCCGCTGAGAGTCGACTTGCCCGCTCCGTTCTCCCCGAGCAGGGCGACCAGCTCCCCGGGACCCACCCGCAGGTCCACCCCGTCGAGGGCACGGGTGCCCGGGTACTCCTTCACCGCACCGGTGACGACCAGGTCACCGGCGCCGAGATCCGTTGCCATGCGCTCGCTCCATCGTGGTCGGGACGGTCCGTGCAGGTCGATTCGTGCGGGTCGGCCCGCCGGTTCGTCCGGTGGACCGGGTGAGGAGTCCGCGATGGGTCACGGGTGCTCGGCGATGAACTGCTCGACGTTCTCCGGGGTGGTCACCACACCCTCCTGCAGCTGCTCAGCGGGCAGCGTCTCGCCCTCGCTCAGCGCGATCGCCGACTCGACGGCCAGCCGTCCCATCGCCTGGGTCGGCTGGGTGACGGTGGCGGAGATGACGCCGTCACGCACCGCTTCCAGCCCGGCCACGTCACCGTCGAACCCGACGATCGTCATGTCGGTGCGCCCCGCGGCTCGAGCCGCCTGGGCGGCACCCAGCGCGAGAGCGTCGGCGCGGCCGAAGAAGATGTTGATGTCCGGGTTCGCCTGCAGCATGTCCTGCGCGATCTGGAACCCCTCGTCCTGCGCCCAGGCGTCGGAGGACTGGCGCGCGACCTCCTGGATGTCAGAACCGGCGATGCCGGCCTTGAACCCCTCGTCGCGCGCGATCTCGGGGGTCGTGCCGATCTGACCCTGGATGACCCCTAGGGTCCCGGTGCCGCCGGTCTCCTGCACCACCCACTCGCCCAGTGCCTGAGCGGCGGCGACGCTGTCGGTGGCGATGAAGGTGTCGCCGGGAGCGCCGTCGGGGTTGCGGTCGACCGTGACCACGGGGATGTCGGCGGACTGAGCCGCCCGGACGGGCACCGTGGCGGCGGTGGCACCAGCGGGGATGTAGATGATCGCGTCGACCTGCTGAGTGATCATGTCCTGGATCTGGCTGACCTGGCGCTCAGCGTCACCGCCGGCGTCGGCGACGGTGACCTCGATGCCCTGCTCCTGGGCCGCCGCTTCCACCGACTGGCGGATCTGGTTGAAGAAGTCGGCCTGCAGGTTGGCGACGGCCAGACCGATGGTGACCTGCCCGTCGTCGCCCTGGGCGGCATCGCCGCCACTGCAAGCGGTCAGGGTCAGGGCGATCGCCGCGACGGGAGCGATCGCGACACGGGGGATGCGCATGGGTTCTCCTTCGAACTGGGATGGACGTGCGAGGTGGGCGAGGAGGGCCGACGCGGCCGGTGGTTCGAGTCGCGTCACCCGGGGACGGGGCGCGAGCGGATCAGGACCGGCGGCGCAGGACGTCGGCCATCACGGCGACGGCGATGACAGTGCCGATGACGATCTGCTGGATGAAGGGCGAGACGCCCAGCAGGTTGAGGCCGTTGCGGAGCACACCGATGAGCAGAACACCGATGATGGTTCCGGTCACGCGCCCGACCCCGCCGGTCAGGCTGGCACCGCCGATGACGACGGCGGCGATGACGTCCAGCTCGTAGCCCGTGCCCGCGGTGGGCTGGGAGGAGTCGAGCCGCGTGGCCAGCACGATGCCACCGACGCCCGCCAGGGCACCAGCAGCGACGTACACCGAAGCGGTGACGCGCTTGACCTTGATACCGGCCAACCGGGCGACCTCCGCCCCGCCCCCGATGGCGTACAGAGCACGGCCGCTGGCGCGGTAGCGCAGGAAGAGGCCGCCGAGGACGTACAGCGCGATGAGCAGCAGCGTCGTGACGGACAGGAAACCGGCCAGGCGGTCGGAGGAGAGGAGGAAGAACCACTCCGGGTAGCCCACGATCTGCTGGCCGTCGGTGATGAGGTTGGCCAGACCGCGGGCGATGGACAGCATGGCCAGGGTGGCGATGAAGGGCGGCAGCTTGGCGACCGTCACCCCGATGCCGTTGAGTGCACCGGCCGCTGCTCCGACGGCGACAGCGGCGATCATGGAGGCCCACATGGGCCAGCCGCCCTGGTGGGACAACCAGCCGAGGACCATCGTGGAAAGCCCCAGCACCGCGCCGACCGACAGGTCGATGCCCCCGGTGATGATGACGGCGGTGGCGCCCAGGGCGAGAATGCCCAGCACCGTGATCTGGTCGACGATGTTGAGCATGTTGCGGCCGGTGAGGAAGTTCGGCGCGATGAACGAGAGCACCACGACCAGCGCGATCAGGCCGAGCAGCGCCCCGCCGGAGCCGGAGGTCATCGCCTTGAGCTGGCCCCGCCAGCCAGCGTCACCGTCCGCCGCAGCAGGAGCGCGGCCAGTCGGTGTGTTCAACGTTCCGTGACTCATGGGGTCTCCTGGAGTAAGGGGTCGTCCGGGGAGTAGCTTTCGAGAACCGTCAGTTCATGAACATTCCGCCGTCGATGTTCAGCGCCTGACCCGTGATGTAGCCGGCTGCGTCCGAGGCGAGGAAGAGGAGCGCGTTGGCGATGTCCGACTCCTGCGCCGCCCGGCCCATGGGGATGGCATCGATCCACTCGCGCATGAGCTCGCCCGGGGCGTAGTCACCCAAGCGCTTGCCCCACTCGCGGTCGTTGTAGTCCCACATCTCGGTGGCGACGATCCCGGGGCAGTAGGCGTTGACGCGGATGGCGTCCTTCGCCAGTTCCTTGGCCAGCGACTGGGTCAGCCCGAGGACGCCGAACTTGGAGGCGGCGTAACCCGGGGTGTAGATGAATCCCTGTCGCGCCTGTCCGGAGGCAGCGTTCAGGATGACCCCGCCCCCGTTCGCCTTCAGCAGCGGGTACGCCTCACGGGCAGTGAGGAATTGTCCGGTGGTGTTGACCGCCAGCACGCGCTCGAAATCCGCCAGCGAGGTGGAGCGAAGGTCGTCGATGGTGATGACGCCTGCGTTGTTGACCAGCACGTCCAGCCGATCCCACTCTTGGACGAGGTCAGCGAAGAGGGCTCGAACTTCGTCCTCACGGGTGACGTCGGCGGTGACGCTGGTGACGTCCAGCCGTTGGTCGCGCAGCTCGGCAGCGGTGGTGTGCACCGCGTCGGTGACGTCGACCAGACGGACGGTGGCTCCCGCTCGCGCGAACGCCGCGCCGATGGCGCGCCCGATGCCGCGAGCGGCACCGACGACGACGACGCGGCGGCCGCGGTAGTGGCCGGCGAACAGCGCGGAGGCGGTGGTGGGGTCGGTCACGGGGTGTTCCTCCTCGAGCACTGCGGTTCTGCGAGTGACTGCGGGTCAGACAGCGGCACGGGCACGGCGGACGGCGGCGCGCCACTGCCGGTGCACGTGAGGCGTCCCGGGCACCGCCGAAGGGCTGAAGGTGGTGCGCTGGCGCGGCAACTGCTGGACCGCGAGTTCGTCCCACAACCCGGACGCGAGTCCGGCCAAGTGCGCGGCGCCCGTCACGGACAGGGCCGTTGCGTCAGCGCGCAGGACCTGCCGGTCGCTGAGATCCGCTTGCAGTTGCACCAGCCAGTCGTTGCGGGTCGGCCCGCCGTCGGCCAGCACGGTGTGCACCCGCTCGGAGGAGACGGCGTCGGCTCGCTCGAGGACGTCCTCGACCTGCAGTGCGATCGACTCGAACGCGGCACGCGCCAGGTGCTGGCGCCGCGTACCGAGGCCGAAACCGGTGATGACGGAGCGGGCGGTCTCGTCCCACCAGGGTGCGCCCAGACCGGCGAAAGCGGGCACGAGAACGACCTCACCGCTGTCGGGGGTCGAGGCGGCCAGCTCGGCCAGCTCGGCGGTGCTGCAACCGAGCACTCCGGCCAGCCACTGCAAGGTTGCCCCGGTGGAGAGGATGTTGCCCTCGAACGCGCGGACGATCTCGCCGCGGTGCTGCCAGGCGATCGTCTCCACCAGTCCGGTGTCAGGACTGACCGGTCCAGAGCTCAGTCCCATGACGGACGATCCTGTGCCGTAGGTGGCTTTGACCCTTCCCTCTCCTCGCACACCGTGCGCGAACAGCGCCGCGTGCGAGTCGCCGAGCACGGCGCCGATGCGCAGCCCGTCGAGGGCACCGTGGTGCTCGACAGGTGCGGTCGGGAGGTCGGAGGGCACTGGGTCCGGCAGTGAAGCCGGCGGGATGCCGAAGATGTCCATGAGCTCGTCGTCCCACCCACCGGTGCGCACGTTGAGGAGCTGGGTGCGACTGGCGTTGCCCAGCTCGATGCGCCGCTCCCCCGTCAGGCGCTGGACCAGCCAGGCGTCGAGGGTCCCCACGGTGATGTCACCGTTCCTGGCCTGGCTCCGGTCAGGATCGACCTCGTCGAGCAGTCGTGCGAACTTCAGCGCTGAGAACATCGGATCCACCGGCAGTCCCGAGAGCTCGCGGATCCGCGGCCCAGCGAGGGTCTCGAGGTAGCGCGCGTGGTCACGGGTGCGCCGATCCTGCCAACCGAGCACCGGCCCCAGCGGCTTGCCGGTGCGCGTCTCCCACACCAGAGCCGACTCGCGCTGGTTGCTCAGACCGACTGAGACCACCGGGCCGGGCAGGTCGACGACGAGCCGCTCGGCGGCCGTCACGAGGCTCACGAGCAGTTCCTCGGGGTCCTGCTCGACCCATCCCGGCTGCGGCACGTGCTGGGCGACCGGGACGACGTGCGAGGCGATGATGGCACCGGTCTCGTCGACGGCCACGGCCTTGGTGGAGCTCGTGCCCTGGTCCAGCGCGACGACGACACCTGGCTTGGACATCAGTTCCCCTCTCGACTGTCGGGCGACCGTGCGCGGCAGTGCAGAAGTCCGTCCCGGAAGTTCCCGGGTGAGCGGTGAGTGCGACCCCGTCGTCAGCTGCAAATATCTATTCAGGACCGCATCATCCTTCAGGAAGGATGCACGGACGCCGACTCGCGTGTCAAGCGAAACCGCGCCACGCCCTGGTGCAGGGCACCCCGGGCGGGCGAGGCGCGTGCCGGACCGGTGTCAGCGCGGTGGCGCGCCCGGTGCACGCGTCGGCTTGCGGTGGTCGATCGTGTGAGCGAAGGGCGGTGTCGGGACCGACGATCGACGAAGCGGCTCGTGCGGTCCTCCCCCGCGACCGCCCCGACGCACCACAGCGACCAGGAGTTCGCAGGCGCGGACGACAACCACCGCAGCCTCGGGTGCGAGGCTTCGGTCAGACAGCGCGACTACACGAGCTGCTCGCTCCAGAGAAGCGGCCACGAGCCCATCGCTGCGGGTCCGCGGACGTCCACGCCCGCAGGCGCGGTCCCACGCATCGGCCGCCGTGGTCAGAGGGCCGCCACGCACGCCCTCGAGGACGCGCGCTGCGCTCAGCAACACGTCTGCTGCGGCCCGAGCAACAGCTGCGAGCTCGTGCGATGACACAGTGCTCGTGTCGACCCGCGCCTGCGCCACGTCGAGTGAGCGCACTGCGACTCGCCAGGAGGACTCGACCCCTTGCACACCTGCAGCTCTGGTGGCCTGTGACCGTCGTCGTGCGGGCGTGACCCTGCTTGTGCCGTCACTGGCACCGCGCCACGAGACGAGCGGGTTGGACATGCTCAGGTCTCCGGCCAGCCGGCTGCCGCTGAACCAGATCGGCCGGCCGTCGCCGTCGTGATCGCCGGGCCAGGCCACCGCGTAGCCGCTCACCCGGGTCGGGTCCTGGCTGCTGTGACGCAGCTTGACCAGCAGCCCGCGGCTTCGCAGGTCCGCCACGAAGCTCTCGGGGCCGTCGCTGGCCAGCGCTGCCAGGCGCACCTCGCGGCGCAGCGTCTCGCGACTGGACTCGCCTCTACCCAGACGCCTCGCCTTCTCGCTCTCCGCGCGGGTGGGCCGGCGGGTGGCCGTGCCGTCGCGCGCCGGGGTGCGGTGCAGCCCGTAGCGCTCCTCGAGGTCGCGGCACGCCTGGCCCAGCCGACGGTAGTCGTGGGAGGTCCGCGCGCTCTTGCCGTCCTGGCGAGCAAGGGTGACCAGCAGGTGCACGTGGTCCTCCGCGTGGCGCACCGCCACCCACCGGCAGGCGCCGTCATCGCCAGCGGGTGCGAGCCCGACGCGGTCCAGGGCGTGGCGGGCGGCCTCAGCCCACTCCTCGTCGCTGAGCCGGCGGTCGTCCGGGGCGGCGCGCAGCGAGGCGTGCCACACGGTCTTGCTCGGCTGGCGCAGCAGCGCGGCCAGCGGCTGCTCCAGCACGGCGGTCAGTGCGCGGACGTCGTGGCGCCGGCCGTCGTGGGTGGGCTGCCAGCCGGCGAGCGCCTGCGGGTCGTCCCCGTCCCACGTGGCCACCAGGTGCGGATCGGTGTGCTCGTTGGCGCGCCCGGGGCCGAAGAGGTACCGGAGCAACCCGGCGGTGTCGTTGCCGCGGCTGACCTTGCCGATCACGAGGGAGCCTCGGTGAGGATGCGCTCGGCATCAGATCGGACGCGCTGCGCGGTGCGGACAGAGACCTCATGCCCGGCGGCGCGCAGCACGTCGGCCAGAGCGACGGCCGTGGTGCGCGGCCGTCGGCGCAGCTCAGCGACGGCGACGTCGAGCCGCGCACCGTGCGGAGCGCGCCCGGGGCGAAGAGGCGCAGCTGGGACAGTGCCGGCCGGAGCGCGTTCGCGGCACCTCCTGCGGTCGTCCGTGACCTCGTCCTCGACCTCGGCGCCGGTTGCGACCCCGCGCGGAGGCCGGTCGGCCGTTGCAGCCTGCTCGTGCGGCCCGCGGGCAGGAGCGGCGACGGGACCGGCGAGGACACGCGCGCGCCACAGGTGCCACGTCTCGCGCGGGGCGAGCAGCCAGCGCGCCAGCGGCAGCTCCGGTTCGTGGGCCCGTTGCGCGAACTGGTCCGTGGCGGTGCGCCGGGCACCGGCGGCCACGGTCTCGAAGCAGATGACGAACATCGCCGGCGGGACCGCGTGCAGCAGCCGGCCGGACCACGTGGGTGAGGCGGCGCCGTTGGCCAGGACGGTCAGCGCGGAGAGGGTGATGACCAGGGTGCGCAGCAGACGGGCCCGCCGTCCGGCGCGGGCGGCGAGGACGACCTTGAGGCTGAGCACGACGATGCCGACGTCGAAGGAGAGCGGGACGACCGGCGCCAGCCACGGCGGGAAACCGCCGACCACGGCGGCCAGGTCGCGCAGCGTGGTGTAGCTGGCGGTGAAGCCGATGGCGATGAGCACGGCCACGCCCAGCGCCGCGACGCGCTCGACCGCCTGGTCGAAGCGACTCGTCCTCCCACCGGCTCCCACTGCGGGCTCGGTCGACCAGCGCTCGGACACCGCGCTCACCGCGGTCCCTGCTCACCCTCGGCCACGGAGGCTGGGGTGGGTGTCCGTGCATCAGTCCGCAGGTCCGCTGCGATCGCGAGCGCGGTCGTCGCCGCTCGGGCGGACGCCGGCCGTCGGGTGGCCACGGCCAGCTGCGCGGCCACCTCGTCCAGCCGTGCAACCGCTCGGGTGGTCAGCGCGACGGCGTCGGCCAGCCACTCCGGCGGCTGGCCGGTCGCGTTGAGGGCGGCCACAGCCTGGTTGACGTTGACCGCGAAGCGGCGCACCTGGCTGCGGGCGGCCATCACCTCCACCAGCGCGGTGCGCAGCGGCGCCGTCGAGGGCGCCTGTGCACCGCGCGCCGCCGCAATCGCCGCCTCGGCGGCGTAGCCGCTGACCGTCAGCCCCGCCAGTCGCGCCGCGGCCGCCAGCGCGGTGAACTCCTCCTCGCTGCAGCGCAGCTTGACCTGTCGGTTGCGGCCCGGAGAGACGTGCAGTCGATCCCTGCCCGGGGTGCGCACCCGGGCGCTCACGCCGCTCCCCCAGCGCCGCCGACGTCCCTGTGCGCGGCGCCACTGGCACCCGCTCGCGTCGGACCGCGCCCGGTCCCGCTGGCCTCGCGCTCGAGGCCAGCGCCGCACGCACCGGCCGGAGGCCGGGTGCGCGGGCGCATCTGGGGACCAGATGCATATCTTGCTCCCGCCCTTCCTGCACTCAGCCGCGTTGCGGCCCGACAGGTGCCGGCGACGGCTCCCAGGAACTGGGCAGGCGCGGCGCCCACCACGGTCGCCAGCCGGTTCACCCGCCGGCCCGCCCGTCCAGCAGTTCGCACGCCCGGCGCAGCACGGTGGTGCGCGTCACCGGCATACCCTCACCGGCCAGCTGGGTCCGTGCTCTGGCCTGCAGTCCCACGCGCTGCCCACCGAGCTCGGCCAGGCGCCGTTCCATGGCAGCCAGCTCCTCGACGTCCAGCGCGCCGCCACCGGTCTGGCTGTCTGCGCCGGCCACCTGGTCCCACCAGGGGCCGGCCTCGGCCAGGCGCATCGGCGACAGGCTGGCCGGGTCGGCGGCCACGGCCAGCAGCGCGGGGACAGCCAACTCGGCCGGCCAGCCACGGCCACGCACCGCCAGGTGCAGCGCGGCGGCCACGCAGTGCGAGGCCCAGCGGGTGGCCGACAGTCCCAACGAGCGGCGAGCCGCCATGCAGCGGGCGGCCAGCTGACCGACGTCCTCCACGCCGCACCGGCGCAACAGTTCGGCATCCACCTCCTCCACCCGACGACCCGGACCGCTGGATGCCGCAGGCGGTGCGCCAGGAGGAGGGGGTGTGCTCTCGGTAGGAACCTCTGGGTCGTGCCGCACTCCTGCGGCCACCCTGCCCGCGCCCGTGCGGCCAGGGACCGCCGCAGAAGTGCGGTCAGGGGTGGCCGCGTCCGTGCGGCTACCCGTGGCCGCGCCCGCGCGGCCACCACTCGCCCCGGCCGCGGCGATGGCCGGGGTGGCCGCAGGAGTGCGGCTACCTGCTGCGGGCGGCCGCGCGAGCGGTTGCTCCACGGGCAGCGGGCCGGAGGTGCGCACGTGGTAGCGGTTGGACAGGTACTGCTGGCCGCTGCGCCGGTGCTCCACGCGCACGATGCCCGCGGCCACCAGCTCGCGCATGGCCCGGTCGACGGCGTCCACCGAGCGGTGCATGCGCCGGGCCAGCGTGGTGCGCGAAGGCATGCGCTGACCGGAGGTGCCGCCGTAGCGCAGCAGCAGCGAGTACAGCCGGAAGGAGGAGTCCGGGACGGCGGCGTCGATCACCCACTCCGGCACCAAGGCGAAGCGGGGCTCTTCAACGATCAGCGACACGTCATCACCCGCACCGGACGGGCCGTCGGCCGGGGCACTCGCGCGGGGCAGGTCGGTGGGGCGGGACTCGGACGAGGAGGGCGCCTGCTGGTCAGGCGCGGGGATGGGTGGGCGCGTGCTCATGGGTCTCTCCGCAGCATCTCGAGGGCAGCCGCGGGCGGCGCACGTCCCGGCACGAGGCGGACGCGCGCTCACACCGCGCTAACGGATGCGCCGGTACCGCCCGGTCCAGCAGGACCGGGCGGCACCGGCGTGGAAGAGAAGTCACAGGTCACAGGGCCAAAGAGCCTCAGTCGGCACCGTCCGGACGAGAGCCGGGTTGCCTATTAATCCGCGGGTTCAGGGTTCGAGCCCCTGGGGGCCCACCGTCCTGGCCTACGCCGCCGACACGATCCCGCCTCTCCGGCTCGTGAGGCGTCACGTCCACGGCACCACCGACGACCCCGACCTGGCCGGCGGTCCTCGCGGGTGGCGGGGTCCCCGGCGCGCGGCCACACTCGGCTCAGCGCCCGCGGGGACGCAGGGCGACCGATCCGCGACGAAGGGCAGGACGTGACCACCTCCGCCGACACCAGCAGCGCCGCCAGCGCCGACTCCCTCCGCACGACCTCGGGAACCTCCGACGTCACCGGGCAGGACGCCACCAGCTTCTCCGACCTGTTCCGCGAGATGTGGAGCTACCTCACCGGCCGCGGCGCGGCCATCAACTACGAGTTCGTGGACATGCAGGTCGAGGTCCCCCGCGAGACGGGCCCGGAGGCGCCGCGCGCGACGTGGAAGCTGAACGGGGTCCTGCGCATCACGACCGCCGAGGACGCGAGCCGCGGGTGAGCGCTGCCCCACCGCCCGCCGGGTCGCTCCCGGCGGGCCTGCGGGTCAGCGCGGACCTGTCGCTGCAGCTCGACGACCTGGACGTGCGCGTCGAGGCCGACGGGACGCAGCTGCTGGTGCGCACCGCGGACGCCGGGGCGCTCGCCGAGAGGGTCCAGGAGGCGGCTGCCGCGGCGGGGCTGCGCGGCGGTCGCTCCCGCGCGGCGGCGCTGGCCCGCGTCTCCGAGGAGCTGGCCTCCGCGGGCCTGTCGGCCCGCGTGCTCACACCCGAGGGGCCCGTGCTGGACGTCGGCGCGGGTGTCGAGTCGCGCTTCGGTCGCGTGGTGCTCGGGAGTCCACGGGTGCGCCTGCACCGGGCCGGTGCCGTGCGGGCTGCCGGCGCGCGCGGTGCGGCGCTCACCGGCGGCGCCGCGCTGATCCTCCTCACCGCCGTCGTCGCCGCGACGCGGTGGGGGCTGCGGCGCCGGCGCTGACGCTGCCCACCCGCACAGCACGCGCCGCCGCGGGTCCGTGGGTAGGCTCCCCCGGGCCCGCGGCGGCAGCGTGCGGCCGGTCGCGGGCCCGTGCAGCACGTCCCGCGCCGTCGAAGGGCTGAACCCGTGATCGTCCTGTCCGTCCAGTCGGCGGTGGCCCACGGCCACGTCGGGAACTCCGCCGCCGTGTTCCCCCTGCAGCGCATCGGTGTGGAGGTCGTCCCCGTCCACACCGTGAACTTCTCCAACCACACCGGGTACGGCGCGTGGCGGGGTCCCGTCATGGCCGCCGAGGACGTGCGGGACGTCATCACCGGCGTCGAGGAGCGGGGCGTGTTCCCGAAGATCGACGTCGTCCTGTCCGGCTACCAAGGTGGCACCGGCATCGGTGACGTCATCGTCGACGCCGTCCGCCGGGTGAAGGCCGCGAACCCCTCGGCCGTGTACGCGTGCGACCCCGTGATGGGCAACGCGAAGTCGGGCTGCTTCGTCGCCCCGGAGATCCCGCACCTGCTGCGCGACCGCGTGGTTCCCGTCGCGGACATCATCACCCCGAACCAGTTCGAGCTCGGGTTCCTCACCGGGACGGAGCCGACGACGCTGGAGTCCACGCTCGCCTCCGTGGACGCAGCCCGCGCGATGGGCCCGTCCACGGTGCTGGTGACGAGCGTCGAGCGGCCCGAGACGGGCGAGGACGTCCTGGAGATGCTCGCCGTGGACGACGCCGGCGGGTGGATCGTGAGCACCCCGCGGTTGCCGTTCAAGGCGAACGGTTCCGGGGACGTCACCGCGGCGCTGTTCGCGGCGCACTACCGCTCCACCGGCGACGCGAAGACCGCGCTGGAGCGCACCACCTCCAGCGTCTTCGACCTCATCGAGCTGACGTACCGCTCCGGGGAGCGGGAGCTGCAGATCGTCCAGGCGCAGGACGCCTTCGCCGCCCCGCGGATGCAGTTCACCGCCGAGCGCGTGCGCTGACGTCCCCGCCGCGTCACCGCCTCAGTCGGTGACGCGGCTGGGAGGCGCGTTGAACTGCAGGTCCGCGTACTCCGGGTGGCGCTGGATCCAGCCCTTGATGAAGGGGCACAGCGGCATCACCTCCAGCCCGCGGGCCCGTGCGTCGTCCAGCCCCGCCCGCGCGAGGCTGCCTCCCACCCCGCGACCCTCGTAGGCGGGGTCGACCTCGGTGTGGGTGAACACGATCAGGTCACCGGCCAGCGCGTACGCCGCGAAACCCACCCGCGTCCCGTCGTCGTACGCCTCGTAGCGCTTCGCGGCCGGGTCGTGGGTGACGTCCACGCTCATCGGTCGTCCTCTCGGGTCGTCGCGGGTGGGGACGGTCGGCACCGACAGGCTACGAGGACCGGGGTTCCCCGTCCCCGGTGAGCGGCCGGGCCGCGGGGCTCAGGAACCGGGCACGGGCAGTGCCACGGCGGTGCCGGTGACGGCGATCCCCGCAGCCGGGTCAGCCGGGATCGTCACCTCCAGCACGCTGGGACGGCCCATGTCCTGCCCCTGCAGGACGGTGACGGTCGCGGGGACGTCGACGTGCCCGCCCTCGCGCAGGTACCCGCCCAGCGCCGCCGCGGCCGCCCCGGTGGCGGGGTCCTCGACGACACCGCCGGGCGGGAACGGGTTGCGCGCGTGGAAGGTGCGGGCGTCCTGGCGGTGGACGAGGTCGACGGTCGTCCAGCCCCGCTCGGCCATCAGCCGCCCCAGCACCGCCACGTCGTAGTCCAGCGCGGCCAGCCGTTCCCGCGTGCGGGCGGCCAGCACCGGGTGCCACGCCCCGGCGTAGGCGGTGCGCGGCGGCAGGTCCGGGTCGAGGTCGTCGGGCGACCAGCCCAGGACGTCGAGCAACGTCCGCAGGTCGTCCGCGCTCAGCTCGATCGTGCGGGGGACGACGCTGGTCAGCGTCGCCCGCCAGGAGCCGTCGGGTGCCCGCCTGGTGCTCACCCGCACCGGCCCGGCGGCCGTGCGGTAGGTCAGGTCCCCGCCGCCGTGGCGCTCGGCGTGGGCGACGGCCGAGGCGATGGTCGCGTGCCCGCAGAAGCTGACCTCGGCCAGCGGGCTGAAGTAGCGCACGTCCAGCCCGTCCGCGCCGGGGACGAGGAAGGCGGTCTCGGAGTACCCGACGTCCGCGGCGATCGCGAGCATCCGCTCCTCGTCCAGGCCGGTCGCGTCGAGGACGACACCGGCGGGGTTGCCGCCGGCCGGGTCGGCGCTGAACGCCGTGTAGCGCAGGACCTCCGGTCCGCCGGTGGGCGTGGTCGTCATCCGCTCCTCCTGGGGTCGTCGTCCGGACCGCGGCAGGAGTACCACGAGCAGCTCCCGCGCCGCACGGCGTTGCGCAGGACTCGCGCGGGCGGCGGGCGCCCCGCCCGTCCGGCGGTCGCCGCCGCCGTGGGCGGGTGCGACGGTGACCGGGTGCGCCGCCTCCCGGACGACTCCCTCGCCGTGCGCCACCCGCGGCTGGTGGCCGTCCTCGCCGGCTGCTGGCTGCTCCTCGTCGCCCTCGGCGCCGTGCAGCTGGCGCTGGGCACGTTCACCGGGTGGTGGCTCCTGGTGCCGGGGAGCCAGGTCGTCCTGGGACTGGCGCTGAGCGTGGGCTACGGGCTCGCGTGGCGGCGCGCCCGGCGTCAGCGCCGCGAGCAGCGGCCGTGAGCGCGCGCCGGGCCCGCGCCGGTCAGCGCGGCGCGGGCCGCGCGGAGGCGACGAGCATCCGCAGGCCCGTCTCGAACGCGCGCGTGGCGACCGGGTCGTCCGGGTCCTCCCCGGCGAGGGTGGCGTAGGCGGCGGCGAACCGCGGGAACTCCTCCTCCTGACCGGTGGGGTCGAACACGACGGCCGGCCCGGACATGTCGAGGACGCTGCCGAGGACGAACGACTCGAAGGCGGTGAGCAGGGGCAGCACGTCGCGGCTGTCCCACCCGACGGCCTCCGCCGCGACCGCGAAGTCCTCGTACTGGGCCAGCAGCACGGGCGCCGAGGCCCGGGTGCTCATCAGCAGCGGGATCGCCCGGTGGTGCCGCGCGAACGCCGCGCGGTAGGAGCGCGCCCAGGCGGTCAGGCCCTCCTCCCACGCCGTCGTCCGCAGGGGCCGGGAGTCGATGCGGGCGGACACCAGGGCGCGCACGTCCTCGACGAGGGCGGCGCGGTCCGGGACGTGGTTGTAGAGCGAGGCGGGGTTGACGCCGAGGTGGGCGGCGACCCGGCGCATGCTCGCGCCGTCGGGGCCGTGGCGGTCGACCAGCGCGAGCGCCGTGCGGGCGATGAGCGCGCGGTCGAGCAGCGGCTGCTTCGGTCTGGCGATGGGGACCTCCTCCGGACGCCGGGGAGTCTAGGCGCGCCCCCTCCCGCAGGACGGACCGGCGGAACCCTGGCCGGCGATAAACCAACGGTGTATGTTTCCGGTCGTGGACACCGGGGCCCTCACCGTCGTCGAGGCGGACGTCGAGCAGCTGCACGCCGCGCTGGAGGCGGGCGAGGTCACCAGCGTCGAGCTGGTGGCGCGCTACCTGCAGCGGATCGGCCGCTACGACCGCTCCGGCCCGCGCCTGAACTCCGTGCCGGTGCTCGACCCGACCGCCTTCGAGCAGGCGCGCGCCGCGGACCTGCGGCGCGCGCGCGGCGAGCAGCGCGGGGTCCTCGACGGCATCCCGTTCACCGTCAAGGACAGCTACTGCGTGCGGGGCCTGACCGTCGCTGCCGGCTCCCCCGCCTTCGTCGACCTCGTCGCCGGCGCCGACGCGTTCGCGGTGGAGCGGCTGCGCGCGGCCGGCGCGGTGGTCCTGGGCCTGACCACCATGCCGCCGATGGCGGCCGGCGGGATGCAGCGGGGCGTGCACGGGCGCGCGGAGTCCCCCTACAGCGCCTCCTACCTGACCTCCGCGTTCGGCTCGGGGTCCTCGAACGGTTCCGGCACCGCGACCGCCGCCTCGTTCGCGGCGTTCGGGCTCGCGGAGGAGACGTGGTCGTCGGGGCGTGCGCCCGCCTCGAACAACGCCCTCGTCGCGTACACCCCCTCGCGCGGGGTGATCTCGGTGCGCGGCAACTGGCCGCTCGTGCCGACGATGGACGTCGTCGTGCCCCACACGCGATCGGTGCGGGACCTGCTGCACGTGCTGGACGTCGTGGTCGCCGACGACCCCGACACCGGCGGCGACCTCTGGCGCACGCAGCCGTGGGTCGAGCTGCCGGCGCCGTCCGAGGTGCGCCCGCCGTCCTTCGCCGACCTGGAGGGACTGCCGCTGGCGGGGTTGCGGCTGGCTGTCCCCCGCCTGTACGTCGACGCCGACCCCACGAGCGCGCACCCGATCGCCACGCGCGCCAGCGTCGTGGACCTGTGGGCCCACCTGCGCGCCGACCTGGAGGCGGCGGGCGCCGAGGTGGTCGAGACCGCCTTCCCCGTCGTCGAGAACTACGAGAAGCTGCACCGGGGCGCCCGCGACCACGTCGACCGCGGCTTCGTCAGCCGGGAGTTCCTGCACGACGAGGTCGGCGACCTGTCGGTGTGGGCGATGGACGACTTCCTGCGCCGCAACGGCGATCCGGCCCTGCACCGGCTCGCCGACGCCGACCCCGCGCGCGTGTTCCCCGCCCCGCGCGGGGCGCTGCCGGACCGCTACGGCCGCTACCCCTTCGACATCGCCTACGACCTCGCCGACTACGTCGTCCGCGCCCGGGAGGAGGTCCGCCACTGGCGGGACATCGCCAGCCTGCCCGACGGCCTGCGCGGCCTGGAGCGCACGCGGCGGGTCGACTTCGAGGACTGGCTGGCCGCCGAGGGGTTCGACGCGGTCGTCTTCCCCGCGGCCGCCGACGTGGCGCCCGCCGACGCCGACGTCGCGGAGGCGTCGGCCGACGTCGCCTGGCGCAACGGCGTGTGGGTCTCCAACGGCAACCTCGTGCCCCGGCACCTGGGCATCCCGACCGTCACCGTGCCGATGGGCACGATGGCCGACACCGGGATGCCCGTCGGCCTCACCGTCGCCGGTCCCGCGCACAGCGACACCCGGCTCGTGCAGCTCGCCGCGGCCGTCGCCGGCCTGCGCGAGCGCCGCACGGCGCCGCCGCGCACCCCGCCGCTGCCCGACGAGGCGGTCTTCACCCGGCCCCTGCCCGCCGCCGAGGGCGCCCTCGCCGTCACCGTGGACGAGGTGAGCCTCACCGTCGAGGGGGACGAGGCCGTCGTGCGCTTCAGCGCGACCGTCCGGGGCGGGACCCCGCAGGAGCACGTCGCCCACGTCGACGGGGTGCGCGTGCCGACGACCCTGGACGGCGACCGCCTGCGCGGGACCGCGCGGGTGCCCGCCGACGCGCACACCGTCCCCGTCAGCGAGTGGCTGCCGCCCTTCGGCCCGCTCGTGGTCGTGCTCGTGCGCGATGCGGCGGGGGCCGTCGCCGGCGTCTTGGCGACGACCCCCGGTTCACCGCTGTGAGCGGTCCCCGCCGGCTCAGCGCTCCAGCGGTTTGACCGTCACCACCGGGCAGGGCGCGTCGAGGATGATCCGCTGCGCGACGCTGCCCATGATGAGCTTGCCGACCGGGGTGCGGCGGCGGTGGCCGACGACGACGGCCGAGGCCGACAGCTCGTGCAGCGCGTCCACGACGACGTCGGCCGCGTCGCCCTCGCCCATCCGCTGCGCGACCTGCGCGCGCACCGGCCCCGCGGCCAGCCGCTCGCGCACCGCCTCCAGCTGCTGCGGCGAGGCGTACGTCCGGTCGGCCAGCGACGTGCCGGCGGGGGCGTTGAGGACGAACAGGTCCTCCCCCCGCCGGCCGGCCTCGGCGAGGCCGGCGTCCAGGGCGGCCTCGCCCTCGGGGGTGGGGGCGTAGGCGACGACGACGGTCACCGGCGGGCCTCCTCGTGCTCGGGACGCCCCTCGCGGGCGTCGGTGGTGGGGGTGCCCGCAGCGCGCCCGTCGAGGCGCGCGGGCAGGAGGCGGCGCAGCAGCGGGAAGGCCAGGACGAGGGCGACGACGACGTAGACGGCCACCGAGAACGGGTCGGCGACCAGGCCGGTCCAGCTGCCCTGGGAGATGGTCAGGGCGGTGCGCATCCGCTCCTCGGCCAGCGGCCCGATGATGACGCCGATGATGAGCGGGAGCACCGGCAGGCCGAAGCGGCGCATGACGAACCCGAGGACCCCGAAGGCCAGCAGCAGCCACAGGTCGAACGTCTGCAGGTTCGCCGCGAACGCGCCGAGGGTGGCGAAGAACAGGATGCCCGCGTACAGGTACGGGCGCGGGATGCGCAGCAGCTTGGCCCACACGGGTGCCAGCGGCAGGTTCAGCACCAGCAGCAGCGCGTTGCCGACGAACAGGCTCGCGATGAGCGCCCACACCAGGTCCGGTTCGCGCTCGAACAGCAGCGGGCCGGGCTGGAACCCGTAGGAGATGAGCGCGGCGAGCAGCACCGCGGCGGTGGCGTTCGTCGGGATGCCCAGCGCCAGCGTGGGCACGAGCGTCCCGGCGGCCGAGGCGTTGTTCGCGGCCTCGGGGCCGGCGACGCCCTCGATGGCGCCGTGGCCGAACTCCTCGGGGTGCTTGGACAGCTTGCGCTCGGTGACGTACGACAGGAACGTCGGCAGTTCCGCGCCGCCGGCGGGCACGGCACCGAACGGGAACCCGAACGCGGTGCCGCGCAGCCACGGCTTCCACGAGCGCTTCCAGTCCTCCCGGCCCATCCACGGCCGGCCGACGGGGATGACCTCCACCGCGGTGCGGCGCATCCTCGAGGCCACCCACAGCGCCTCGCCGACGGCGAAGATCGCGACGGCGATGACGACGATGTCGATCCCGTCCACCAGCTGCAGGACGCCGAACGTCAGCCGCGCCTGCCCGCTGATGGCGTCCAGGCCGACCAGGCCGATCGCCAGGCCCAGGAACAGGGACGCGAAACCCCGCACCCGCGAGGACCCCAGCACGGCGGTCACCGCGAGCAGCGCCAGGACCATGAGGGCGAAGTAGTCGCCCTCGCTGAGGTTCACCGCCAGGCCCACCATGAGCGGGGCGGCGGCCACCAGGAGGACCGAGCCGATGGTCCCGGCGACGAACGAGCCGATCGCCGCGGTGGACAGCGCCTGCGCCGCCCGCCCCCGCCGCGCCATCTCGTTCCCCTCCAGCGCGGTCACCACCGAGGAGGACTCACCGGGGGTGTTGAGCAGGATGGCCGTGGTGGAACCGCCGTACATGCCGCCGTAGTAGATGCCCGCGAACATGATGAGGGCGCTGGTCGGTTCCAGCGCGTACGTCAGCGGCAGCAGCAGCGCCACGGTCATCGCCGGGCCGATGCCGGGCAGCACGCCGACGGCCGTGCCGAGCACGACGCCCACGGCGGCGAAGGCGAGGTTGGCGAGGCTCAGCGCGTCGCCGAAACCCCCGATCAGCAGGCCGATGTCGCCCATCACAGCACCCCGTCCAGGACGCCGGGCGGCAGCTGGATCCCCAGCACCACCCAGAAGAAGTAGAAGGTGAGCAGGGACAGCACCGCGCCCACGGCGACGGCGCGCAGCAGGCTGCGGCCGCCGAGGACCTTCGCGGTCGCCCCGAAGAACAGCGCCGCGGACACGACCCAGCCCAGGCGCTCCACGAGCAGGACGTTGGCGGTGAACACCAGCGCCAGCAGGCCCAGGCGCGCCCAGTCGGTGCCGGCGCCGAGGTCGACGTCCTCGCCGTCCTCGGCCTCGCCGCGCCCGCCGCGCAGCACGTCCACGGCCAGGACGGCGGCGGTGACGACCAGGCCGGCGGCCACGACGTACGGCACGGGGCGGGGCCCGACGACGCCCTCGTCGACCAGGCCCTGCGACAGCGTCGCGGCGTCGGCGGCGACGAGGACGCCCAGACCGAGCAGCAGTGCGCACACCCCCAGCTGGGACAGGTCGCGCCGGGGCGCGCGGTCGGCGGCGCGCACGGGCGCCGCGGTCGCGCTCACACCAGCCCCAGGCGGGTGAGGACGTCGCGGACCCGGGCGGCCTGCTCGTCGAGGAACGCGGCGAACTCGTCGCCGGTCCTGAACGCGTCGGTCCAGGCGTTGTCGGTGAGGACCTGCCGCCACTGGGGCGAGTCGTGCATGCGGGTGAGGGCGTCCACGAGCCGCGCCACCTCCGTCTCGTCGAGGTCGGGCGGGGCCACCAGGCCGCGCCAGTTGGTGAAGGTGAGGTCGACGTCCTGCTCGCGCAGCGTCGGCACGTCCAGGACGGGCACGCGCTCGTCGCTGGACACGGCCAGCGCGCGCACGCCCCCGGTGGTGATCTGGTCCAGCAGCTCGCCGTACCCGCTGGTGGCGAAGGCGATCTGCCCGCCCAGCAGCGCCGGCAGCAGGTCGCCGCCGCCGTCGTAGACGACGTAGTTCACCTCGGTGGGGTCCACGCCGACGGCCTCGGCCAGCTGCATCGGCAGCAGGAAGTCCGGGCCGCCGGGCGAGGAACCCCCGCCGACGGCGAGCGCGCCCGGGTCGGCGCGCCAGGCGTCGACGAGGTCGACGAGGGTCTGGAACGGGGACGCCGCGGGCACGAGGACGACACCGGCCTCCTCGATGAGCTGCGCGATCGGGGTCGTCTGCTCCAGCGTGACGTCCACGTCGTTGGTGTAGGAGGCGCCGACGACGCCCAGGCCCATCGACATGAGGTACTGCGGGTTCCCGCTCTCGCTGACGCAGCGCGCCAGGCCGACGGTCCCGCCGGCGCCGGAGAGGTTCGTGACCTCCACGCCCTCGGCGGCGCCCACCTCCTCCATGACGCGCACGGCGGAGCGGCCGGTGGTGTCGTACCCGCCGCCCGGGGAGTTCGGCACCAGCAGCTGCAGGCGGGTGAGGGTGCCGCTGGTGGCGGCGGCCTGCCGGGTGACCCCGCAGCCGGCGGTCAGCGCGGGCAGTCCCGCGAGCGCGGCCAGCCCGGCCAGCACGGCCCGCCGCGGCGGTCCCGCCCGGCCGGCGGCCGCCGGCCGCGCGAGGGTCGTGGTGTTCGTCATGGCGTCCCCGTCGACGTCCCGCACCGGCGCCGGTCGGCCCCGGTGGACGGGCGCGGCCGCGGCCGGCCCGTCGGGCAGAATGCTGCGCGGCCCGAGGGACCGGCGTCACCCTTGCGGTGGCACTGGTCGTTGCGGTCGTTGTGGTCGCGCTCACCGCCGAGCGCGGGTTCCGGCACGGGGAGGTGCGGGGTGGGCAGGTCCTTCCGGCGCAGCAGCCTGGCCGGGCAGATCCTGCTCGTGCAGGTGCTGCTGTTCGCGGTGGTGCTCGTGGGGGTGGGCGCGGTGTCGGTGGCCCAGTCGCGCCAGGCGTCCACCGACGCGCAGGAGCGCCGGGTGCGCCAGGTCGCCGAGCACGTGGCCTCCCTGCCGCTGCTGCGCGACCAGCTCGGCGCGGTGGCGCAGGCCCGCGGATCGGCGCTGGCGCTGACGGCCACCGCCGAGCAGCTGCGCACCACCTCCGACGTGGCGGTGGTGCTGGTGGCCGACCCGGGCGGGCGGGTGGTGGCCTCGCCCGCGGACCCGCGGCTGGTGGGTTCCCGGCTGCCCGAGCCGCCGGGCGGCGAGCGGGACGACCCGTCGTGGCTCGGCGAGGTGTCCCTGGGCGAGCGGCGCACCGTCGTCGCGCGCGTCCCGGTCCTCGCCGACGACGGGCCCGGCGCGGGGCCGGCGCCCGGCAGCGTCGTGGGCGCCGTCCTCGTCGGGCAGGAGCGACCGACGTGGGGCGCGGAGCTGCGCACCGCGCTGCCGGACCTGGCCACGTACCTGGGCATGTCGGCGCTGGTGGGCGTGCTGGGGGCGTGGCTGCTGGCGCGGCGGGTCAAGTCGCAGACGCTGGGGCTGGAACCGGGTGAGATCGCCTCCCTGGCCACCCACCGCGAGGCGGTGCTGCGCGGCATCCGCGAGGGCGTCGTCGCGCTGGACGTCGACGGGGTCGTCACGGTCGCCAACGACGCCGCGCGCGAGCTGCTGGACCTGCCCGCGGACGTGGTCGGCCGGCGCGTGGACGGGCTGGGGCTGCCGGGCGAGGTGGTGGACCAGCTGACCCGGGGCCCGGCGCCGCTGGACCGCCCCGTCGTCAGCGGCGAGCGGCTGCTCGTGCTGAACCGGACCCTGCTGCGCCGGGCGGGCGCCGCCGAACCGGTGGGCTCGGTGACGACCATGCGCGACCGCACGGAACTGGTGGCGCTGCAGCACGAGCTGGGTGCCAGCCGCACCACCACACAGGCGCTGCGGGCGCAGACCCACGAGTTCGCCAACCGCCTGCACACGATCTCCGGGCTGGTGCAGCTGGGCCGGTACGAGGAGGTCGTCGGTTTCATCGACCGGGTCAGCCGCGGGCACGCCGAGCTGGGCGGCGCGATCGCCGCGCGGGTGGGCGACCCGGCGCTGGCGGCGCTGCTGGTGGCGGGCACCAGCGTGGCCGACGAGCGGGACGTGGACCTCGTCCTGGCGCCGGGCACGCACCTGCCCGCGGTGAGCGAGGACCTGTCCGACGACCTGGTGACGGTCGTGGGCAACCTCGTCGACAACGCGGTGGACGCGGCGGCCGGGGCGGGCGGCGGGACGGTGGAGGTCGAGGTGCGCGACGACGGGGCGGGCGGTGCGGTGGTGGTGGTGCGCGACGACGGGCCGGGCGTGGACCCGGACCTGCTGCCGGAGCTGGTGCGGCGCGGGACGACGACGAAGGAGTCCTCCCACCCCGGTGGCCGGGGCGTCGGGCTGGCGCTGGTGCAGCTGGTGTGCCACCGCCGCGGCGGATCCCTGACCCTGGACCGCGGGCAGGACGGCGGGGCAGCCTTCACCGCCGCGCTGCCGGCGCGCGAGCGGGCCGGTACCCGTGGCTGAGCTGCGGGTGCTCGTCGTCGACGACGACCCGATGGTCGCCTCGGTGCACGGGGGTTTCGTGGCCGCCGTGCCGGGGTGCCGGGTGGTGGGGACCGCGGGCACGGGCGCGCAGGCGCTGGAGCTGGTCGCCCGGCTGCGCCCGGACGTGGTGCTGCTGGACCTGTACCTGCCGGACGTGCCGGGGCTGGAGGTGCTGGCCCGGCTGCGCGGCGGGGGCGCCGACGTGGACGTGGTGGTCATCAGCGCCGCGCGCGAGGCGGCCACGGTGCGCCAGGCGCTGCGCGGCGGGGTGGCCGGGTACCTCATCAAACCGTTCGGGGCCGCGCAGCTGCGCGAGCGCCTGGAGCACGTGCGGGCCGCGCGCGGTGCCCTGGCCCCGGGGGTGCTGGAGCAGGCGGACGTGGACCGCGCCCTCGGGGTGCGCGCCGGCGCGCCGCGACCGGGACCGGCCGGCGGGCGGCTGCCCAAGGGGCTGAGCGCGGAGACCGCCGCGCTCGTGGCGGGCGCTCTGGCGGAGGCGGACGACCCGTCGTCGGCCAGCGAGTTCGCCGAGCGGCTGGGCCTGTCGCGGGTGGCCGTGCGCCGGTACCTGGAGCACTTCGTGGAGGAGGGCGCCGCCCGGGTGCGGCTGCGCTACGGCACGGGGCGCCCGGAGCGGCTTTACGAGCGGGTGCGCTGAGCGGTCCCAGATGACCCCCCGGAGGGGGTCAGCGGAGAGCGTCCTCGTGAGTCACAGTGCCCCCATGGCGTTCGACGACGCGGACACCGCGCTGCCCGCTGAGAGCGCTCGCACGGCTCGTCTGGTCGAGGACCTGCGGGCCGTCTGGGGCGACGAGCTCCCGCCCGGGCGCGACCCCGTCGCCACGGTCGTCACCGACGCGGTGGTCTTCGACGACGCCAACGGCCGGGCCCGCGGCGTCGTCGTCCAGGGCGACCAGCTCGGCCTCGACGTCCTGGCGGTGCTGCTGGAGAGCGACGGCTCGCGCACCGACCGCCTGGCCCTGCTGCCCGCCGCCCTGCGCGAGCGCCTGTTCGGGCGGCGCGGCGCCGCCTGACGCGGTGCCGCGCCGCCCGGTCGCGTCCGCTCAGGCCGCCTCGAGCGGGACCGCCCGCCACTCGCTGACGAACTCCAGCCCGCTGCGCTTGACCATCTGCGTCACCGGGCAGCGCCGCGCGGTCTCGGCGCTGAGGCGCTCGAACTGCTCGGGAGTGGCGTCGGTCTGCACCTGCACGTCGATGCTCACCCGGTCGAAGTTCGCGTTGCCCTCCGCGCCGCGGGAGATGACCGAGGGGTCCAGGTCGCCCTGCACGCGGAACGTCCACCGGCCCAGCTGCACACCGAGGTCCCCCGCCACGAGGCTGCCGGTGACCTGGTGGCAGGAGGTGAGCGCGCCCAGGACGTAGCTCAGCGGGCTGGGCGCCGCGTCCTGCCCGCCGAAGGACGGGTAGGTGTCGGCGTGGAACACGTGCTGGCGGTCACCGAGCACGGTGACCTCCTGCGCCACGCCGGTGCCGGCGGCCTCCACCACGAACGGGACGGTCTTCTTCTCTGCCACGCGGGCCTCCGGTGTCCTGGGCGCGCTCTCGTGCACGCCTCGCGGGGAGGCTAGGTGCTGGTGCCTCCCCGCGCGCGTGGACCGCTCAACCGCCCAGCGGCAGGACGTGCGCGGCCCGGTCGTGGGCGTGCGCGCCGACCTCCACGACGACGTCGGCCGCGGCCGGTTCCACGAGGCGCCGCGCGTCGGCGTCCCACGCGCCCAGCGCCCGCAGCGAGACGGGCACCTCCACCTCGACGGCGGAGGCGGCGGGCACGGCGACGGGCGCGAACCCCACGAGCAGGGTCTCCCCCGCCCGGGCGCCGTCGGTGCGCCGGCCGTAGACCTGCACGACGTGCCGGCCGTCGCGCGAACCGGTGTTGCGCACCGTCGCCCGCACGCGCGGGGTCCCGTCCGCACCCGTGCCAGCGGTGACGTCCTCCAGGGCGAACGTCGTGTACGACAGCCCGAAGCCGTGCGGGAAGGCGGCTTCGACGCCGAGGCGGTCGAGCAGGCGCTGCCCGTGCCAGCGGTCGTAGGTGACCGCGTGCGCGTCCTTGTCGAACGGCGGCAGGTGCCCCTCGCTGGTGGGCACCGAGTACGGCAGGCGCCCGGTGGGTTCCGCGGCACCGGTGAGGACGTCGGCCAGGGCGTGCCCGCCCTCCATGCCCGCGTACCACATGAGCAGGAGCGCGGGGACGTCGTGGCGCCAGGACTCGGTGACGACGGCACCGGCGGCGACGACCGCGACGACGGTGCGCGGGTTCGCGGCGGCCACCGCCCGCACGAGGTCCTCGTCCACGGGACGCAGCCGCAGCGACGTGCGGTCGCCGCCGAAACCGGCCGTCATCACGGCGTCCTGCGGGGCGTCGGCGTCCGCACCGCCGGGGCGCGGCGGGAACAGCGCCGTCAGCGTCGGGTCGGCCATGGTGTCGCCGCCGACGTACTCGCCCTCGTCCTTCTCGTCGAAACCCGCGACGACGACCGCGACGTCCGCGGCGCGCGCGGCCTCGGCCGCGGCGGCCGGGTCGTCGTCGGTGACGAGCAGGACCTCGGCGTCGGGGAACGCCGCTCGGATCCCGTCCAGCGGGGTGGCCACGCTCGGCGGGCGCACGTTCGACGAGCCGAGGTCGCCGGTGTTCGGGGCCGTCACCAGCCGGCCGACGAGCGCGATGCGCCGCACCGCCGCCGGGTCCAGCGGCAGGACGGGCGTCCCGTCGACGGGCTCGTTCTGCAGCAGCGTCATCGCGCGGGCGGCGACCTCGCGGGCCAGCGCGCGGTGCCCGGCGCCGGCCACCACCTCCGGGCCGGGGTCGGGTTCGCTGCGGACGGCGTACGAGCGCAGCTGCGCGGCCAGCAGGCGGACCCCCGCGCGCTCGACGGCGGCCCAGGACGTCTCGCCGGCCGCGATCTGGTCGCGCAGGTGCAGCGCGCGCTGCTGCACGAACGGCTCCTCCAGGTCCAGCCCGGCCTCCAGGCTGGCGGCGGCGTCGCGCAGGCCCCAGATGAAGTCGCTGACGGTGACGCCGTCCCAGCCCCACTGCTCGCGCAGCACCTCGGTGAGCAGGTAGCGGTTCTGCCCGGCCCACTCGCCGTTGACGGAGTTGTAGGCGCTCATCACCGCGGCCACGCCCTCCTCGGCGGCGCGCCGGAAGTGCGGCAGGTACACCTCGTGCAGGGTCGCCTCGTCGATCGTCACGTCGACGTGGAACCGGGCGTTCTCCATGGAGTTCAGGGCGTAGTGCTTCACGCACGCCATCGCGTGCCGCTGCACGCCGCGGGTCAGGGCGGCGCCGAACTCCCCGAGGTGGTGCGGGTCGTCGCCGTAGGTCTCCTGCACGCGCCCCCACGCGGGGTGGCGGGGCAGGTTCACGCACACCCCGCCGAAGAAGTTCCCGCCCTGCGCGCGCAGCTCGCGGCCGATCGCGTCGCCGACGCGCTCCTCCAGCTCGACGTCCCAGGTGGCGCCGCGCGCCATGGAGACGGGGAACGCGGTTCCGTGCCCTGACACGCACCCGCGCGGGCCGTCGACGAACCGGGTGCCGGGGACGCCGAGGCGCGGCACGGCGCCGTGCGGCAGGGGGCTGGTGTTGTAGCCGCCGTCGAGCATCTCCTCGATGCCCTCCCAGAACGGCGTGTCGCCGTCCAGGAGCCACAGCCGCTCGTCCTCGGTCATCAGGGCGTGCAGCGCGCGCGCCCGCTCGACCGGGTCCGCGCCCGCGCGCACGGCCTCGACCGCCTCGCCGAAGGCGTCCGTCCGCTCCTCCACCGACCCCACCCCGTCCCGTCCCGTCGCTCCTACTGACGACCTCGTCAGTAACTGGCGCGGACAGTAGCGCACGGCGGGTGGTAGGAACGGCCCGTGCCCGCCGACCCGTCCCGCCCGCGCGTGCGGATGAGCGCGGACCAGCGGCGCCGCCAGGTCCTGGAGGCGGCCACGGCGCTCATCGCCGAGCACGGCTACCGCGGCCTGGCCGTGCAGGACGTGGCCGACGCCTGCGGCCTGACCCTCGGCGGGCTGCTGCACCACTTCGGCTCCAAGAGCGGGCTGCTGACCGCCGTCCTGGCGCACCGCGACGAGCAGGACCAGCGGTCCCTGGCCGAGCACCTCGGCGCGGCCGCGCACCCGGAACCCCCGGCCGACGCCGACGCGCGCGACGACCTGCCCGAGCCGACCCTGGCGCAGCTGTGCGAGGCGATCGTGCGCCGCAACGCCGGGCAGCGGGAGATCGTGCGCCTGTACGCGGTGCTGGAGGTGGAGTCCCTGGCGCCCGAGCACCCGGCGCACCGGTTCTTCGCCGAGCGCCAGCGCCGCACCCTGGACCACCTGACGCGGCTGGCGCCGCCCGGCCCGGACGGGCGGGACCTGGCCCGGCACGTGCTGGCCCTCATGGACGGCCTGCAGGTGCAGTGGCTGCGCGACCCCGACGTGGACCTGGTGACCGCCTGGCGTCGCACCGCGCAGCAGGTGCCGCACCTGGCAGGAGGGCGGGACGGCGGGTAGACAGGCGCCGTGCGCATCGACCTGACCGGCCGGACCGCCCTGGTGACCGGCTCCTCGCAGGGCATCGGACTGGCCGTGGCCCGCGGCCTGGCGTCCGCCGGCGCCGCCGTCGTCCTCTGCGCCCGCTCCGAGGACCGGCTGCGCGCGGCGGCCGAGGGGATCGACGGCGAGGTGGGGGGCGGGGTCCGCTGGGTGGCCGCCGACATCACCACCGCCGACGGGACGGCGCGGCTGGTGCAGGAGGTGCCCGAGGTCGACGTCCTCGTCAACAACCTCGGGATCTTCGGCGCCGCCGACCCCTTCGCGATCGACGACGACGAGTGGCGCCGCTACTTCGAGACGAACGTCCTGACCGCAGTGCGCCTGACCCGCCACTACCTGCCCGGCATGGCCGAGCGCGGGTGGGGGCGGGTGCAGTACGTCTCCAGCGACTCCGCCGTCGTCACCCCCGCCGAGATGATCCACTACGGCGTCACCAAGACCGCCCTGCTCGGCGTGCACCGGGGTTTCGCCAAGGCCGTCGCCGGCACCGGCGTCACCGTCAACAGCGTGCTGGCGGGGCCCACGCACACCGGCGGGGTGGAGGAGTTCGTGCGTCAGCTGGTGCCCGGCGACCTGCCCTGGGAGGAGGCGCAGCGGCGGTTCGTGCGCGAGCACCGGCCGCAGTCGCTGCTGCAGCGGCTCATCGAGCCCGAGGAGATCGCCAACATGTGCTGCTACCTGGCCTCGCCGCTGGCCTCGGCGACGACCGGTGCCGCGGTGCGCGTCGACGGCGGGTACGTCGACGCGATCGTGCCCTGAGCGGCCCCTGAGCGGCCCTGAGCGGCGCCGTCAGGACCGCGCGGTCGCCGGCGCGCGCAGCACCCGGCGCAGGACGAGGAAGTTCACCAGCCCGACCGTCCCGGTCACGCCGTAGACGACCACGAGGCCGCTGGCGCCGCTCGCGCCCGGCACGAGGTGGTGCCACAGCGTCAGCGCCGTCGTGCTCAGCACCAACCCGGTCAGGGCCGCGGCTCCCCCGACCCCGTGGCCCTTGAACCAGGCGGTGCTCGCGCCGCCGCGGAAGGTGAACCGGCGGTGCAGCTCGTTGGTCACCGCGGTGGACAGCACGACGGCCACGACGTTGACCGCGGCCACCGGCACCGGGACGAACCGGACCAGCAGCAGGAACACCAGCGCGTGGGTGGCGTTGCCCGTCAGGCCCGCGCCGACGAACCGCAGCGGGGTCCCCAGCCGCGCGGCGCGCCCGCGCAGGACCGGCGGGACGGTCAGGGCGCGGGGCCGCGGCAGCGCCACCCTGGCCGACGTCGTCCACGGGGCGGTGGTCGCGGCGGCGCGCGTGGCGGTGGTCACGGCAGCAGCCTGGCCCGGCGCGGGTGCGCACCGCGTCCGGCGGCGGGACGGTCCGCGCCCGCTGCCGTGGCCGTACCCGGCGCGGCGCCGGGTCCTCCCCAGGTCGTAGGCGGGGGTCGCCCGGCGGTCGCCGCGGGCGGGCGGCTCAGCCGGCGGCTCAGCGACCGGTGGGGGCGCCGACCCGGTCGGCGATGCGCGGGCCGGCCAGGCGCAGGAACGGCCCGCGCGGCACGAGCCTGCTCGCCGCGGCGACGACCTCGTTGGCGCGGCCGTCGACGACGACGGGGCGGTCGGCGTCCAGCGCGTCGAGGAAGGTGGCGACGACCTGCTCGACGCTGCGCCGGCGCACCCCCGCCCCGGCGCTCTCGCCGGAGACGTCGAAGAACCCGGTGTCGGTCGCGGTCGGGCACAGCGCGGTGACCAGGACCCCGGTGCCGCGCGTCTCGGCCCACAGCGCCTGCGACAGCGACAGGACGAACGCCTTGGTGGCGGCGTAGACGGCGAAGCCGGGCAGGGGCGCGAAGGAGGCCATGCTGGCGACGTTCACCACGGCGCCGCGGCCCCGTCCGACCATGCCCGGCAGGAACCGGGCGGTGAGCTCGGTGAGGGCCGTGCAGTTCACGGTGACCATCGCGGCGAGCCGCGCGGGGTCGTCGGCCTGCGCCAGCCGGCCGGTCAGCCCGAACCCGGCGTTGTTGACGAGCACGTCGACGGCCCTGCCGCCCCACGCCTCCACGGCCTCCTGGACGCGGGCGGCGGCGCCGGGCTCGGACAGGTCGGCCGGGACGGCGAGCGCCTCGACGCCGTGCCGGGCGCGCAGCTCGGCGGCCAGCGCCTCGAGCCGGTCGGCGCGGCGGGCGACGAGCACCACGTGGGCGCCGCGGGCGGCCAGGGCGCGGGCGACGCCCTCACCGATGCCGCCGGATGCTCCGGTGACCAGGGCGGTGGAACCGGTGACGTCCACGGGATCTCCTGTCGATCGGTCTGACTCACAATGTCGTAGTGGCAGACTGTGTCACCACGACTCGCGATGTCAAGATGTCCTGTGCTGAGATGACGGCGTGGACCGACCCACCCCCCGCGAGCGGCGCCAGGCCGCGGCCCGGCGCGCGCTGGCCGAGCAGGCCCTGCGGCTGTTCGCCGAGCAGGGGTACGAGGCCACGACGGTCGCCGAGATCGCCGACGCCGCCGACATGTCCCCCCGCACGTTCTTCCGCCACGTGCGCGACAAGGACGAGGCGGTGTTCGCCGCCGACGAGGACCTGTTCACCGAGGTGGTCGACGCGGCCGCCCTGGCCGGTCCCGGCGTCCCGCCGCTGGCGCGGCTGCTGCACGGGGTGCGGGCGCTGGCCGGGTCGACCGGCCAGGACGGGGCCGCCAAGTGCGCCCGCGAGCGGGTCCTGGCGGAGAACCCGGTGCTGCGGGCGCGCGAGCTGGCCCAGCAGCTGCGCTGGCAGCAGCGGGCGGAGGAGTTCCTGCGCGAGCAGGGCGTCCCCGCCGGCGACGCCGC
The DNA here is from genome assembly GCF_050871905.1 of Kineococcus haloalkalitolerans. Taxonomy (NCBI): domain Bacteria; kingdom Bacillati; phylum Actinomycetota; class Actinomycetes; order Kineosporiales; family Kineosporiaceae; genus Kineococcus; species Kineococcus haloalkalitolerans. The sequence goes on along the minus strand of NZ_JBJLSH010000004.1, from coordinate 16,987 downwards.
CCTGGCCGCCGGGCTCGTGCTGACGCTGTGGCGCGAGGCGTACCGGCGCTGGATCGCCGACGGCGGCGATCCGGGGGCGCTCGCGGGGTTCCTGGACGAGGTCACCGCCGAACTCCCCGGGCACGTGCGGGCGCTGGGCGCCGGCCGGGGCTGACCGGCCGCGGTCCCGCTCCGGCCACCGGTCCCCGGCGTACGCTCGCGGCAGCTCCGGCACCGGCTCCGAGAGGACGACGACGTGGTCGAGAAGGCCCTGCACACCCGCCTGCACGCCGATGCCGTGGAGGCGTACGACGCCCTGCACGCGGCGGTCCCCGACGACCTGCTGCGGGCGCTGGCCGAGGCGGGCGTGCGCGACTGGCGGATCTGGCGCAGCGGCCGGGACGTGTTCCACCTCGTCGACGTGGACGACTACGCCGCCATGCGCGAGCACCTGCGCGAGCACCCGGCGAACGTGGCCTGGCAGGCGCGTGTCACGCCCCTGCAGTCGACGCCGGACGACTACTCCGGCGACGGGGACGGCCTGCCCCCGGTGTGGAGCTTCGCCGCCCAGCGGGACGGGCGGGCCGGGCCCGGTTGACCCGCCCGCCCGACCCGCTCAGGCGAGGTCGACGGCCACCACCTGCGGGCCGGCCACCCGGCGCGGCGGCACCTGGACCTCCAGACCGCCGTCGGCGGCCCGCGCGGCGACCGCCGTGCCGTCCAGCAGGCGCGCGCCGGCGGGGTCCAGGGAACCGGCGCGCACCGGCAGCAGCACCCGTCCCTCCGCCTCCACCACGGCGTGCGCGGTGCGCCCGCGCAGGGTCCAGCGCACCCAGGGCTCCTCGGACGCCCCGCCGTCGGCGAAGACCTCCGCGCCGTGCACCGCGTCGGCGTGGAGCTCCATCCAGTCGCCGACCTGCTCCAGGCAGCGCCGCTGCAGCTCGGGGACCCGGCCCGCGGCGTCCGGGCCCACGTTGAGCAGGAGGTTGCCCCCGCGCGAGACGACGTCGAGCAGGTGGCGCACCGCTGCGGGCCCGTCCAGGTGGTGCTCGGGACCCTCGGCCCGGTTGTGGCCGAACGACAGCCCGATGCCGCGGCAGTTCTCCCACGCCCCGCCCGTCTCCACCGACCGGCCCTGCTGGTACTCGCTGGTGCGGAAGTCCCAGTGCGTCAGGCCCCAGCGGTCGTTGACGACGCCGTCGGGCGCGGCTGCGTAGAAGCGGTCCAGCAGGTGGGCGAAGCTGCGCGGCCCCGCGGGCTTGCCGGCGTCGGGCCACTCGATGTCGCCCCACAGCACGTCGGGGGCGTAGCGGTCGACCAGGTCGGCGACGTGGGCGGAGGCGTACTCGGTGTACGCCTCGTCGACGGGCCGCACCGCGGAGAAGTCCATGCCCGTGATGGGCGGGAAGTCGGTGAACCACCAGTCCAGGCCGCCGGAGTAGTAGGTGCCGAACCGCAGGCCCGCCGCGCGCGTGGCGGCGGCGAACTCGCCGACCAGGTCGCGGCGCGGGCCGCGGCGCACCGTGTTGCGGTCCCCGGTGCCCGGCGCGTCCCACAGGGCGATCCCGTCGTGGTGCTTGGTGGTGGGCACCACGTACCGCGCGCCGGCGCGGCGGAACAGGTCGACCAGCGCGGTGGCGTCGAACTCCTCGGCGCTCCAGCGGTCGAGGAAGTCGTCGTAGGGCGCTCCGCCGTGCACGTCGCGGTGGTGCTGCTGGGCGGGGCTGCCGTCGATGCGGATGGTGTTGGCGTACCACTCGGCGTACGGGTTGTGGGCGAACCACGTCCGCTCGTCGACGGTGCCCAGCTCACCGGTCGGCTCGGCCCAGGCCGGCACCGAGTACGCCCCCCAGTGCACGAAGATCCCGAACTTCGCGTCGCGGTACCACTGCGGCACCTCGCGCTCGAACCTGCGGTACGGCTCCGGGCGCTGCGGGGCGCCGTCGAACATCGCCACGGGGGTGTCTCCTCTGTCGGGGTCGGGCGGGGTCGGGCGGGGTCGGGCGGGGTCAGGTGGGCGTGGGGGCGGGGGCGGCGAGCCCGTAGACGGTGGCAGCGCCGCCGCCGAGCACGGCGGCGCGCTCACCGGGAGCCAGCCCGGCCAGCAGCGCGCGGGTGCGGGTGACGACGTCGGCGTAGCCGGCGGCCAGGGTGCTCACCGGCCAGTCGGTGCCGAACAGCAGGCGCCCGGGTCCGAACACCGCCAGCAGGTGCTCGACGGTGGGCCGCAGCACGTCGTCGGACGTCCCCGCCGGGACGAGGGTGAACAGCCCGGACAGCTTGCAGCGCACCTGCGGCCGCTGCGCCAGGCGGGTGACGGCGGCGGCCCACGCCGCCCAGCCGTCCCCGCCGACCGGAGGTTTCGCCCCGTGGTCGAGCACGAACGAGGCGCCGGGGGCCGCGGCGTCCACGGCGTCGACGAGGGCGCTCGCGGCGTCGAGCTGGTCGGCGCGCACGAGGAGGTCGTGCACCAGACCGGCCCGCGCGGCCGCCACCGCTCCGCGCAGGACCTCGGGGCGCTCCAGCCAGGCCGTCCCCGGTTCGTCCTCCGCCTGGTGCCGCACCCCGGCCAGCAGCGCGCCGCCGGGCGCCCGCCGCAGCTCCGCGACCCGGGCCGGCACGTCGCCGGCCAGGTCCACCCAGCCGACGACCGCGGCGACGAGGCCGTCGCTCCCGTCGGCCACCCGCAGGAACTCCCGCGTCTCCTCGTGGGCGGAGACGGTCTGCACGAGGACCGTGCGCTCCACCCCGGCTGCGCTCGTCGCGGCACGCAGGTCGTCGAGGTCGAACGGGCGGCGCAGCGGTTCCCGGCCGGGCACCTCCATCCACGGGTAGCGGCGGCGGGCCGGGTCCCACAGGTGGTGGTGGGCGTCGACGACGGGGTCTTCGGGCGGCGCGGCGCTCACCCCGGCCCGCCCGCGCGCACCCCCACCGTGAGGACCAGGTTGGCGCACAGCCGCTGGTCCGCGGTGGCGACCACCACGGCGACGTCCTCACCGCGGGTCTCGTCGTAGAACTTCCACCGGTCCGCCTGCACGAGCACGGGGACGCCCGGCCCCAGGAGCCGGTCGTAGTCGGCGTGGGCGTCGACGACCGCGCCGTCGGGGGTGCCCATGTAGGTGGCCGCCTCGACGGGCACCGCCTCCAGCAGCGGTTCGAGCACGTCGGGCACGCTGACCAGCCCGGTCCGCAGGTTCAGGTGCACGACCTCGACGTCGGGACGCACGGCGGTGCGCAGCGGGAAGTTGCCGTCCGCCAGGACGATCCGGTCGCCGTGCCCGGCGCGCGCCAGCGCGGCCAGCAGCGGCGGGTGCAGCAGGCGGTAGTTCAGCACGACCCTCAGCCCTCCTCGTCGCGGCCGGGGATCGTCCCGTCCTCGTCCCACAGGTCGCGCCAGGAGCGCGAGCCCGGCCACAGGAACACCTGCCCCTTGATGAGCCGGTTGCCGCGCTCGGCCGAGCGCAGCGCCTCCACCTCCGCGGGCGTCAGCGGGTCCTCGGTCACCGCGCGCAGGTTCGCCGTGTACTGCGCCGGCTTGACCGCGAACGGGATGGGGACCTGCCCGCGGGCGACCGCCCACTTCAGGCACACCAGCGCCGGGTGGACGCCGTGCGCGGCGGCGATCTCGCGCACCACCGGCAGCTCGGTGTCGGCGACGTCGTCGGGGGTGCGGTCGCGCTCGGGCCGCGACGGCGAGCCCAGCGGGGAGTACCCCACCGGCAGGACGTCGTGCTCGACGCAGAAGGAGAACAGCTCCTCCTGCTGGAACGTCGGGTGCAGCTCCATCTCGTTCAGCGCCGGGCGCACGCGCGCGTCGGCCAGCAGCAGCCGCAGCTTGGGGACGGTGGTGTTCGAGGTGCCCAGGTGCCGCACCAGGCCGGCGTCGACGAGCCCCTCCAGCGCCCGCCACAGCGCCAGGTACGCGTCGTGGTCGTAGGGGCGGGCGTGCGGGTCGCGGGCGTCCGTCTCGGCCATCGGCGGGTGGTGGTTGGGGAAGGGCCAGTGCACGAACACGGCGTCCAGGTGCTCCAGCCGCAGGTCGCGCAGCGAGCGGTGGACCGAGGCGACCGCGGCGTCCGGGTCGTGGGCGTCGTTCCACACCTTCGACATGACGAACACGTCCTCGCGGGGCAGCCCGGCCTCGAACGCCCCGGCCAGCGCGGCGCCGACCTGCGCCTCGTTGCCGTACACCGAGGCGCAGTCCACCAGCCGGTACCCGGCGCGCAGGGCACCGGCGACGGCCGCGGCCACCTCGTCGGGCCCGTAGCGGTCGGAGCCGAAGGTGCCCACGCCGATGGCGGGGATCCGCGCGCCGCCGGCGAGGACGCGCTGCGGGACCAGCGCGGGGTCGACGGCGTCCGCCGGCACGTCGGGCAGGGTGTCGGTCACGTCAGGCTCCTCGGGGGTTCGGGGTCGGGGGGTGCTCGAGGACGAGCAGGGCGTGCCCGTCGAGGACGGTGACGCGCACGTGGGCGGCGCCGTCCTCCACGCGCACCTCCAGCGGGGTCCCCACCGGCTGCAGGACGGCGGTGGACGGCGGCCGCGGGCAGCGCACGACGACGTCGACGTCGACGAGCGGGAACGGGTCCTCGACGAGGTCGAGCCCCTCGCCGCCCAGCCCCGCGCCCACCCGCGTCGGCAGGTAGCTGAGCAGGCTGACGACGGTCCGCTCCTCGCCGCGGTGGGCCACCACCTCCAGGTGCAGCGGACCCGTCGCGGTGACCACGGGCCGCGGCAGGAGCTCGCGCAGCAGGGCGCCGAGGACGGTGCGGTGGGCCTCCAGCCCGAACCGGCCGTAGGAGCTCAGCAGCGGCTGGGCGACGGCGACGACCCGGCCGCGGCGGGTGACCGACGGGGAGTCCGTCACCCCCGCGGCGGAGTCCGGCGGCGTGTAGGAGTGCCCGCTGGAGCGCCGCCAGTCGCGGTCGAAGAAGGGCGCGACGGTGCCGACGAGGACCTCGGTGCCCGGCAGGGGGCGCACCCGCAGGCCCCGCTCGTACACGACGGCGTCGAGGCCGAGGTCGGGGACGGCGGGGTGGACGCTGCGCAGGAAGGTGGTGGCGTGCTCCGCCTCGCCCAGCACCTCCAGGCCCGCCTCCGGGACGCTGACCGCCCCGTCGGGACCGCGCAGGCCCTCCCCCACCAGCAGGAGCCCGCCGCCGCGGGCCGCGTGCGCGGACAGCGCCCGCGACAGCGCCGCGTCGACGCGGGTCGTCTCGGGGACGACGACGACCTCGTAGGCGGACAGGTCCGCGGTGGGCGGGACCACGTCGAACTGCTGGCGCAGCTGCTGCAGGACGCGGACCGCCCCGATCCCCGCCGCCCCGGGGGCGTCGCCGAGGTCGGGGTCGACGACGAGGGCGACCTGCGCCACCGGCGACGTGCCCGCCAGGTGCTCCTCGCACGCCGCGACGCGGGCGTAGGAGCGGCCGACGCGCTCGTAGACGGCGGCGTCGGGGACACCGCGCGGGTGCAGGAGGTCGCCCACGCCGTTGGTGAGGCCGTAGCTGAGGATCTGCCGGGTCTCGTAGTCGAGGGCGGCCTGGGGCTTCAGCCCCGCGTTGTCGCCCCAGCTGCGGTGGAACCGGCCGGTGTGGCTGAGGGTCGGCAGCCCCAGCGGGCGCACGAACCGGGCCACGTACGGCAGGTAGGCGTACCCCCACCCGCCGGTGGGCAGCGACTCGACCTCGACGTGCCGCAGCATCCGCGCCTCGGCGTGCAGGTTCGTCTTGGGCCGGGAGTTGAACCACACCCCGGAGGCGACGTCGGGCGCCAGGTGCGGGGCGGCCAGGTCGCGGAAGCGGGCCATGTACCGCAGGGCGACCTGCCGGGCGTGGGCGTCGCGGCCCTGCTGGGTCGTCGGGTCCAGGCCCGCCGCCAGGGCGGCCTCGTTCGCCGCGCGGGTGCTGCTGGGCTGGTCCCAGCACATGTCGAGGAACAGCCCGTCGACCTGCCCGAGGTGCTCCAGCACCTCGGCGACCTGCCCGGCCAGGTGGTCCTGGTAGCCGGTGGACATGTCGAGCACGTGCCAGCCGGCGGTGTAGGCGTCGCCCTGCTCGTGGCTGCCCTCCCGGCGGCGCACCAGCGTCATCTCCGGGGTCTGCGCCACCCACTCGGGGTGCTCGCGGGCGGCGTGCTCGTCGACCTGGACGCTGAGGTAGACGGGCGCGCGGATCCCGACGGCGTGCAGCGCGTCGACCTGCTCGCGCAGCAGGTCCAGGCCGGGGACGAGCCCCGGGTGCCGCTCGGGGCGGTCGGTGTCGAAGTAGAGCATCCCGTGGTGGCACTTGGCGAAGACCGTGACGCTGTCGACGTGGGCGTCGAGGAAGGTCCGCGCGAAGGCGCGCGGGTCGAAGTCGGCGCCCACGTCGGGGACGTCGGGACCGGTGTGGAAGTCGAGGTGGACCGTGCGGCGGGGGAAGAAGGTCATCGGTGCGGCCCTCCGGACCGGGCGTGCTGCTGCGTGGGGGCGGTGCGCGGGTGCGTCGGCGGTCAGCGGCCGCCCAGCCCGGACATCGCGATGCCCCGCACGAGGTGGCGCTGCAGCAGCAGGACGACGACGACCGTGGGCACCATGGAGATCGTCGCGGCCGCCATCAGCAGGTGCCACTGGTTGCCCTGCTGACCCAGGAACAGGTTGAGGCCGAGGGGGACGGTGGCCATCTGCTGGCTGTTCGTGATGATCAGCGGCCACAGGAAGCTGTTCCAGTAGTTGATGAAGGTGAAGACGGCCAGGACGGCCACCGCGGGGCGGGCGATCGGCAGGATCACCTGCACCAGGACCCGCAGCCGGTTGGCCCCGTCCACCAGCGCCGCCTCCTCCAGCTCCCGGGGGATGCCGCGGAAGAACTGCCGCAGCAGGAAGGTGCCGAAGGCGGAGAACGCCCACGGCAGGACGAGCGCCTGGTAGGTGTTGGTCCACCCGAACTCCTGCATGAGGATGAACATCGGGACGACCATGACCTCCTGCGGCACCATGAGGGTCACCAGGTACAGCAGGAAGAAGAACTCGCGCCCGCGGAACTCCAGCCGGGCGAAGGCGTACGCCGCCAGCACCGAGGTGACGCACGTGACGACCGTCCCCGCCACGGAGACGATGATCCCGTTGACCATGAAGCGGCCGAACGGCACGTAGCCCCACGCGGTGGCGAAGTTGTCGAAGCGCAGGCTGCTGCCGACCAGGCGCGGCTCGCCGAACACCTCCGCGGCCGGCTTCAGGGCCGTGGCGACCATCCAGACGAAGGGGACGAGGAAGAGCAGCAGGACCAGCGTCAGCAGCACCTGGGAGACGACCGCGGGGCGGGCCGGGTCGTTCGGCGCGTACCGGCGCCGGCCGCGCCGGCGCCCGCCGCGCCGCGGCGCCCGGGCCGTCCGGGACCGCACGGCCTCAGTGGTCATAGTGGACCCACCTCCGCTGGCCCAGGAACTGCAGGCCGGTGACGAGGACGATGAGCAGCAGCAGCACCGTGGCGATCGCCGAGGCGGTGCCGAGCTGGAAGAACTGGAAGCCGGACTGGTACATCAGCATGACGGTCGTCTGGGTCGCGTTGCCCGGTCCGCCGCCGGTGAGGATGTACGGCTGGGCGAACACCTGGAACGACGTGATGAGCGTCATCACCGCGGCGAAGAACATCGACGGGGACAGCATCGGCACGGTGATGCTCCAGAACCGGCGCAGCGTGCCCGCACCGTCGATGGCGGCCGCCTCGTACAGGTTGCGGTCGATGGCCTCCAGCCCGGCGGCGAAGACGAGCATGTTGTAGCCGAAGCCCTGCCACACGGACATCAGCACGACGCACACCATGGCCGAGAACGGCCCGCCGAGCGGGTTCTGCGCGCCCAGGCCGAACCAGGACTGCGCCACGGTGTCGTACAGCCCGCCGGGTTGCAGCAGGAGGCGCCAGACCAGCGCGTTGGCCACCATCGGCGTCACGGCCGGCAGGAAGAACAGCACCCGGTACAGCCCGCGGCCCCGGATGCGCGGGCCCATCCACAGTGCCAGCCCCAGCGAGACGACGAAGTTCAGCGGCACGTACAGCACCACGAAGACCGTGGTGTTCAGCATCGCCCGCCAGAACGCCGGGTCGGACGTGAACAGCGTCCGGAAGTTGTCCAGCCCGGTGAACGTGCGCTCGCCGAGCAGCGGCCAGACGAAGAAGGCCAGGCCGATGGACCCCACGATCGGGATGAGCGTGAAGACCGCGAAGCCCGCGGCGCTGGGAGCCAGGAACCCCCACGCCGTCAGGGACCGGCGGCGGCCGACGGCCGCGGTCGCCGTCGCGCTGCGGACGTCCCGTCTCACCGGGGGGAGGGTGACGGCCACGGCACCTCCCCCCGCCCGACGGGCGCGCGGTGCGGCGGCACCGCGCCGGTGCGGACCACCTCAGGACCCGCCGACCTGCGACTGGATCTGCTGCAGGAAGGACTCGGCGTCCTGCTGCCCGTTGAAGGCCGGGATGCCGTACTGCTGGAAGAGCTGGCCCAGCTGGTTCATCTGCGGGTTGGTGCGCAGGTAGGTGGAGTTCTCGATGGCGTACTCCAGCGCCGGCTGCGCGTCGGCCAGCTCGCCCTGGTACCAGGAGGCGGCCTGCTCGGTGCGGGCCGGGTAGGCGCGCCCGATCTCCCCGAGGTGCTGCAGCGCCTCGGGCCCGGTCAGCACCGACAGCGCCCGCACCGCCTCCTCCGGTGCCGAGCAGCTCGACGAGACGCCGTAGCCGGAGCCGGCCAGGTGCGAGGCGGACCCGTCGGGGCCCGCCGGCATCGGAGCCACCCCGGGCGTGAAGGCGGCGTTCTGGACGATGTTGCCGTACTGCCAGGGCCCGTCGACGACCATGGCGGTGGTCCCGGCCATGTACTGGTTGAGCGACTCCAGGCCGTCGTTCGTCGCCGGCAGGGCCGGGCTCAGGCCCTGCTCCCGCATCGCCTGCAACGTCTCGAAGACTCCGATCATCTCGGGGGTGTCGAGGTTCAGCTCGCCGTCGTCGCCGATGGCCTGCTGCCCCGTCAGCGTGAGGGACCACGCCGTGAACGCGTCGTAGGAGGGGAAGAAGCCGTAGGCGTTGATCCCGCTGGCCTGCAGCGCCTCGGCGGCGGCGGTGAAGTCCTCCACCGTCCAGCCGGGTTCGGGCAGGGGCACACCGGCCGCCTCGAAGGCGTCGGCGTTGAAGAACACCACGAGGGGGCCGAGGTCGTAGGGCACCGCGACCTGCGTGCCGTCCACCTGCAGCGAGGCGGCCATCTCCTGGTTGAAGTCCGCCATGTCGATGCCGGCCGCCTGCAGCTCGTCCTCCGGCAGCGGCCGCAGCAGGTCCGCGATCAGCGGCACGCGGGGGCCCTGGACCCCCAGGAGGCAGGCGACGTCCCCGCCGCTGGCCTGCGCGGTCAGCTTGGTCCAGTAGTCGGCGAAGGAGCTGGTCTGCAGCTCCAGGCGGATGTCGGGGTGCTGCTCGGTGACCATCTCGGACAGGCGGTTCAGGGCGTCGGTCTCGATCTGGGAGTTGGCCCACATCTGCCAGGTCAGCGTGGTGACGTCGCCGTCGGTGGTGGCGCCACCGCCGGCCTCGGAGTCGCCGCCGCCGCAGGCGGACAGGGCCAGGACGAGGGCGGCCGCGGCCACGGCGGACCGGGCGCGGCGCTGGGGGCGGGGCCGCCTCGCGGGGCGGGCGTGCAGATCGGCCATGATCCGTCCTTCGTCGTCGAAGTTCTGCGCCGACGGTGCGAGCCCGCCGCGCAGGGCGTGGCGGAACGGTACGCGAAACGATTCGCGTGGACAAGGGGCGCGACCGCCGGCTCCCTCCCCCGGCGGCCGGCGAGCGCCCCGGCGCCGCCCTCAGCCCCGCGGCGGCCCGACGGAGCCGCCCGGCACGAAGCGCCCCGCCAGCACCCGCCGGCGCGGGGCGGGCCCCTCCCCGTCGCCGGCCAGCCGCTCGCGCATCAGCTCGGCGGCCTCCCGCGCGATCCCCCGCACGGGCTGCACGTACACGGACGTGCGCGGCCGGGCGACCTGCGCGACGACCTCGCCGTCGAAACCGACGAGGGAGACGTCCCCGGGCACGTCGACGCCCGCCTCGTTGAGCGCGACGACCGCCCCGAGGGTGAGCTCGTAGTTCGTGGCGTACACCGCCGTGGGCCGCCGCTCGCGCGCGAGGAGGGCGTGCACCGCCTCGCGGCCGGTGCGCACCGTCAGCGGGCCGCGGACCACGTGCTCGCGGGCCACGGGCAGCCCCGCGGCGCGCATGGCCCGGCGGAACCCGGTCAGCCGCTCGCGCATCGTCCACACGTCCGGGGTGCCGGTCACCACGGCGATCTCGCGGTGCCCGTGCTCGACGAGGTGGCGCACGACCTGCGCGGAGGCCCCGGTGTTGTCGAGGACCACGGCGTCGCAGTCCAGCCCGCTCACCAGCCGGTCCACGAGCACCACCGGCAGCCCGCGCGCGGCCGCAGCGCGCAGCGGCTCGCCGTCGTGCCGGCCGGGCACGGCGATGACGCCGTCCACCCGCCGGTCCACCAGCAGGTCCACCGCACCGGCGGCCCCCGCGGCGGAGGTGTGGCTGGAGACGACCACGACGCTGACGCCGACGTCCTTGAGGACCGCCTCGACCCCCGCGATGACCTCCAGGTGGAAGTCGTTGTCCAGCGCCGGCAGCAGCACGCCCACCGTCCCCGAGCGCCGGGTGCGCAGGCTGCGCGCCACCTCGTTGACGCGGAACCCCAGGTCGGCGGCGGCCTCCTCGATCGCCGCCCGGTTGGCCGCCAGCACGTTGCCGCCGTTGAAGTGCTTGGAGATCGTGGCCAGCGACAGGCCGGTCATCCGCTGGATGTCCTTGTACGTGGGCGGCACGCGGTGGTCCTCGGGGGTTCTGCGGGGCTGGCCGCCCCGGGCGGGAGGGCTCCCAGTGTGGCAGGGGACCGCCCGCGGGGCCGCCGACCGGAGGGGCCGCCTTGCCGGTCCCGCCGGGCAGGACGAGCATGGCCGGGTGCCGCCCGGCGCGACGTCGCCCCGGGGGCCGCTGGCCGAGGCGGAGCGCCTGTCAGCGGTCCGCGACGCGGTGCGCGCCGCCCGGGAGGGCGAGAGCCTGGACCGGCTGGTGCGCGCGGCCGCCCGGGCCCTGCGGGTGCCGGTGGCGATGGTCTCGTTCATCGAGGAGGACCGGGAGGTCGTCCAGGCGGCGGTGGGCCTGCCGGAGCCGTGGGCCTCGCAGCGCTGGACGCCGCTGTCGCACTCCCTGTGCGCGCAGGTGGTCGCCCAGGAGGGACCCGTGGTGCTCTTCGACGCGCGCGTCGACCCGGCCCACCGCGAGCACGCCGCCGTCGTGGAGATGGGCGCCGGCGCCTACGCCGGCTACCCCCTCCACCAGGGCGAGCACGTCCTCGGCGCGTTCTGCGCCGCCGACGTCGCGCCCCGGCAGTGGACGGAGGACGACCTCCTGCTGCTGGAGGACTTCGCCGCCACCGTGTCCACGGAGCTGTCGCTGCGGGTGGCCGTGCAGGAGCTGGAGGCGACCCGCGCCCGGGTGCGCGGGCTGGAGCGGCAGCTGGGCGCGCGCTCGCGCCCCCCCCCCGGGACCCGGGGCCCCCCCCCGCGCCGCCAGCCGGGCGCGGGGGCCGCCCGGGGCGCCCGCGCCCGCCCCCCCCGCCGCCCCCCCCCCCCCCCCCCCCCCCCCCCCCCCCCCCCCCCGACCCGGTGACCGGGGCCGCCGACCGGCGCGTCCTGCTGGAGCGGCTGGCCGAGGAGGACGCCAGGCTGCAGCGCCGCCCCGGCGAGCTGGCGCTGGTGCTGCTGGCGCTGGACGACCCCGCGCGGATCACCGGCGTGGCCGGGCGACGGGCCGAGGACGCCGTCCTGGCCGAGGTCGCCGCGCGCCTGCAGGTGCAGCTGCGGCGCACCGACCTGCTCGCCCGCAGCGGTGACCACGAGTTCGCCGTGGTCCTGCCCGGTGCGGGCGCGGCGGCGGCCGCCGAGCTGGCGCAGCGGCTGCGCGCCGCGGTCGCGGCCGGGCCCGTCGCCGGGTGGGACGTCACCGTCACGACCGCCAGCGCCGTCCACGACCCCGCCCGCGGCGCCGACGGGCTGCTCGCCGACGCGGTGGCCGACCTGCGGGCGCGGCGCTAGCGGCGCGCCGGCCGCGCCGCCACGAGCGCGACGGCCACCCCCGCCAGCACCAGGACGCCGTAGCCGGACGCGATCTGCACCACCGTGGCGACGTCCGTGAGGCGGCCGGCGACGAGGCTGGGGACGGCGGCGCTGGAGTAGTTCAGCAGGAACACCGTGGACAGCAGCCCGGCCCGGTCGGCGGGCGCGGTGCGCGCCAGCAGGGTGCGCATCCCCCCGGTCTGCGCGGCGCCCTGGGCGACCCCGGTGAGCAGGCTGACCACGAGGAACGGCACGACGGCCCCCGCGGCGAGCGCCGCGAGGATCCCCACCACGCCCGCGGCGTACAGGGCGGCACCGACCCGCACGGCGCGGTCGGCGCGCAGCCGCGCCGTCAGCGGGCCGCCCAGCGCGCTGAGGACGGTGAAGGAGGCGAAGACGGCCGCGGCCGTCAGCGCCGCGTCCGAGCCCAGCTCGTCGCGGGCGATCGTCGGCCCGAACGCCTGGTAGAAGCCGCCGAGGGACCAGGTGGCCACGACGACCGCGGCCACCGCCACGAGGGGGCGGCGCGCGCCGGGGGGCACGTGCACGCGCGGGCGCAGCGAGGCGGCCGCCCCGCGCAGGCGCACCGCGCGCCGCCCCGCCCGCTCGACCGTCTCCGGGCCCGCGGCCACCCCCGCGGCGACGGCGACCAGCGCGACCGCGACGACCGCGTACAGCAGGTGGCGCGGGGCGGGCCCGTGGTCCACGAGGGCGCCGCAGGCCAGCGCGCCCAGCGGGATCCCGAGCATGGGCGCCGCGCTGGTGACCACGGCCGCCAGCCAGCGCGGCCGCTCCGGCGCGGTGTCGACGACGAGGGCGCCCAGCGCGCTGGAGGCCAGCCCGGTGGCCAGGCCCTGCAGCAGCCGCCCGGCCGCCAGCGGCGCGAGCCCGTCGACCACCTGCAGGACACCGAGACCGGCCGCCGAGGTCAGCAGCGCGGCCACCCCGAGGGGGCGGCGCCCCAGGTGGTCGGACAGCCGGCCCAGCACCAGCAGGGACAGCGCGGCGGCCGCCAGGTACAGGGCGGTCGCCACGGTCAGGTCGGCGGTCGTCAGCCCGTCCTGCGCCCGGTAGGTGTTGTAGAGCGGGATCGGCGTGCCGGCGGAGACGAACACCAGCACGAGCGCGGTGGAGGCGACGGCGAACCCGGCGGGCCCGGCGGACCCGGTGGAGCGGCGTGCGGACGTGGTGCCTCCTCGACGGGGTGGGCGCCGGCGGCGCGCCGGCGCCCCCACCCTGGCACCGCGGCGACCGGGCGCTGCGGAAAGGCCGGACCGCACCGCTCCGGGGGTGCCACGATCACCGCGTGCTCCCACCCCTGCCGCGGCGGGCCGTCCGGGCGACGTCCCGGCCACCCGGCCCGACCGCGCGTCCGCCCGGACCAGCGGACCCCGAGCAGCGCCGGGTGCTGCGGGTGCTGGTGCTGGCGCAGGTCCTCTCGGGCGCGGGCCTGGCGGCCGGCATCACCGTCGGCGCGCTCCTGGCCCAGGACCTGCTCGGCTCCACCCGCCTGGCCGGGCTGCCCGCCGCCCTGTTCACCGCCGGCTCGGCCGCCGCGGCGCTGCTCGTCGGCCGGCTCTCGGAGCGCCGCGGCCGCCGGCCCGGGCTCGCGCTGGGGTACCTCGTGGGCGCAGTGGGCAGCGGCGGGGTGGTGCTGGCGGCCGCGCTCGGGGACGTGGCGCTGCTGTTCGGCGCGCTGCTGGTGTACGGCGCGGGCAGCGCGACCAACCTGCAGGCCCGCTACGCCGGGGCGGACCTGGCCCCGCCGGCCCGGCGCGGTCGGGCGGTCAGCACCGTCCTCGTCGCCACCACGCTGGGCGCCGTCGTGGGGCCGCTCCTCGTCGGGCCCACGGGGACCGTCGCCGAGCGCTGGGGGGTCCCCGCGCTGGCCGGGCCGTTCCTGCTGGCCGGGCTCGCCTACGCCGCGGCCGGGCTCGTGCTGGCGACCCTCCTGCGCCCGGACCCGCTGCTGCTGGCCCGGGCGCGCGCGGAGCGCGAGCCCGGTGGTCGCGGACCGGGCGCGACGGACCCGGGCACCGCGCCCGGGTGGCCGCCGGGCGTGCGGCGGGCCGTGCTGGGGGCGGCCGCGGTCATGGTCGTCACGCAGCTGGTGATGGCCGCCGTGATGACCATGACCCCCGTGCACATGCGCGCCCACCACCACTCCGTGTCCGCGACCGGCCTGGTCATCGCTGTCCACGTGGGTGCGATGTACCTGCCGTCCCCGTTGTCGGGCTGGCTGGTCGACCGGTTCGGCGCCCCGCGGGTGGCCGGTGCGGGCGCGGTCACGCTCCTGCTGGCGGGGCTGGTCGCCGCCACCGCCCCGGGCGGTTCGGTGCCGGCGCTCACCCTGGCGCTGGCGCTGCTGGGACTGGGCTGGAGCTTCGGCCTCGTCTCGGGCACCGCGGTGCTCTCCGGCGCCGTCCCGCTGGAGGTCCGCGCCCGCACCCAGGGCGCGGTCGACCTGTCGATCGCGCTGGCCGGCGCCGCCGGCGGGATGGGGTCCGGGTTCGTCGTGGCGGGCGCCGGGTTCCCGCTGCTCTCCCTCGGGTGCGGCCTGCTGGCGCTGCTGGTCCTGCCGGCCGTCGCCCTCGCCGCCCGCGGCCCGGGAGCGGTGAGCACCCTCAGTGCTGCGCCGCGCGCCGGCGGTGGATCGTGACGGAGGCCAGGGCGACCAGGACGGCGCCCACCAGCAGGCCCAGCACGGCGCTGGCGAGCGTGTCGACCACCCACCGGGCCAGGCCCCCGACGGCGCCGGCGGCCGCGTCGGCGGCGTCCTCGAGGTGGTGGACCGCCCCGTACAGCCCGTGCCAGCCCAGCTCGTCCGTGCCCACCAGCAGGATGTGCCCGCCGACCCAGAGCATCGCCGCGACACCGACGACCGTCAGCACGGTCAGCAGCTTCGGCATCGCCGCGACCAGACCGCGGCCGAGGCGGGCGACGCCCGGGGAGGGCCGCTTGGCCAGCGCCAGCCCGGCGTCGTCCATCTTCACGATGAGGCCGACGGCGCCGTAGACGAGCACGGTGATCGCGACGCCGACCACGACGAGGATCGCCAGGCGGGAGAAGAACGGCTGGTCGACGACCTCGTTCAGCGAGATCACCATGATCTCGGCGGACAGGATGAGGTCGGTGCGGATCGCGCCGCGCACGAGGGTGTCCTCGTCCTTCAGGACGCCGTCCTCGCCGTGGCCGTGGCCGCTGACCTTGGCCCACAGCTTCTCCGCGCCCTCGTAGCACAGGTAGGCACCGCCGAGCATGAGCAGCGGTGTGAGCAGGAACTCCGCGAACTGGCTGAGCACCAGGATCACCGGGAGGATGATCAGCAGCTTGTTGCGCAGGGAGCCGACCGCGATGCGCTTGACGATCGGCAGCTCCCGGTCGGCGGTCAGGCCGCGCACGTACTGCGGGGTGACGGCGGCGTCGTCGACGACGACGCCCGCCGCCTTGGCGCCGGCGCGCGCCGCGGCGACGCCGATGTCGTCCACGGAGGCCGCGGCCGCCCGCGCGATCACGGCCACGTCGTCCAGCAGGGCTACCAGTCCACCGGGCACCGGAGGGTCCTCTCGCTCGAGCCCCGGCCCGTACCGGAGCGGCTCAGCGTCCCACCTACCCGTTCCCGGCGCCTCCACCGCGCGCGCCGCCCGCCGTCCGGCCCGACTCCCGGCCCACCCCGAAGCGCGCCGGGGGCTCGCCGTCCCCGGTGGCGAGGTCCGCGGCCAGCTCCCCCAGCAGGGGCGCGAACTTCGCTCCGTGCCCGGAGCAGGCGGACACGACGGTGAGGCCGTCGGCGCCGTCGAGGACGAACACCTCGCCGGGGGTGGTGGTGTACAGGCAGGTGGTCTCCGCGTACGGCTCGGGCACCAGCCCGGGCAGCCGCCGGCGCACGTGCGCCGCGACGCGGGCGCGGTTCGCGGCGTCGACCACGCCGGTGCGCGCGGCCGCGGAGCCGATCGGGCGCCCGGCGTGGTGCTCGGCGACCTTCAGGCCGCGGTGCTGCGCGTCGCGCCCGCCGGGCAGCGCGTACACCGTCGAGCCCGGTTCCCCGTGGACGACGGTGGGCCAGGTGTCGTGCGGGTGCTCGTCGCGGCAGGGGAAGTGGAACGCGCTCTCCTGCGTGACCTCCAGCGGCGGGAACGCCGCCAGGAACCCCGGCGGCAGCGGCAGGCCGCCCAGCAGGTCGGGCAGCCAGCCGCCGGCGCAGACGACGACGCGCTCGGCGTCGACGACGTCACCGCCGCCCGAGCGCGCGGTGAACCCCGTGCCGTTGCGCCGCAGGCGTTCCAGCGGCCAGCCGGTGAGCACCCGGGCGCCGGCCGCGCGGGCCAGGCCGAGCATCGCGCGCACGGCGCCCTCGGCGTCCAGGACGGCGCCGCCGGGGTGGAACAGCACCTCGCCGTCGGCGGCGACCTGCGGCCAGCGCGCGCGGGCCGCGGCGGCGCTCAGCAGCTCGTGCTCCACCCCGGCGGCCGCCATCACGCGCGCCAGGGCCCGGGGATCGCGGCCGGGGCCGTGGTCGAGGGCGCCGGTGGTCCGCAGCAGCGCCGTGCCGGACCGGCGTTCCAGCTCGCGGAAGCCCGCGGCCGCGCGCACGACCATCTCGACGTCGGCGCGCTCGGCGTAGGCGTAGCGCAGGACGCGCGCCGAGCCGTGGGAGGAGCCGTCCGGCGCGGCGGGCACGGCGCGCTCCACGACGGTGACCTCGCACCCGCGCTCGGCCAGCCGCCAGGCCGTCGCGGCCCCCGCCAGCCCCGCGCCGACCACCAGGTACCGCGACGCGTCCCCGCGCCCTCCCGCTCCCGCCACCCCCCGACCCTCCCACCCCCGCGTCCGGCTCCTGGCGCGCTCACCACCCCTCCCGGCGGCGGGAGGGGT